>NZ_JBHWKQ010000026.1:0-114797 GCF_042730865.1 Streptomyces sp. NPDC059897
AGGGATCGAAAATCCACCTCATCGTCGACCGGCAGGGCCTGCCCCTGTCGATCGGCATCTCCGCCGCCAACCTCCATGACAGCCAGGCCCTCATCCCACTGGTCCGTGGCATCCCGCCCATCCGCTCCCGTCGCGGCCCGCGACGCCGACGACCGGGGAAATTGCACGGTGACAAGGGCTACGACTATCGCCATCTGCGGCGGTGGCTGGCATCCCGTGGCATCCGGCACCGCCTCGCCCGCAAGGGCATCGAGTCGTCCCGGCACCTGGGCCGGCATCGCTGGGTCGTGGAGCGGACCGTGTCCTGGCTGTCCGGCTGCCGCCGTCTGCACCGCCGCTACGAGCGCAAGCCGGAACACTTCCTGGCCTTCACCGCTATCGCCGCGGCCCTCATATGTCACCGCAGACTGGCCAAGTGAAATGACGTCTAACGCCGCAGCCACTTCACCTCGTAGCCCTTCATGTCGAACCGCTGACCGTCGATCTTCGCGCTGATCGGCCGCTTCAGGGTGTTCACGACGAGCACCGTCTCGTCGTCGGCGAGCACCCGCACGTTCGGCACGTCGTCCTTGGCCACGGACACCTTCTCGAACCTCGTGCCGGGGCCGAACTCCTCGTTGAACCGCGACACCAGCCCGTACATCGGCAGCGCTCGCCCGCCGGACGCGCGATCGGTGGGCCGCCACAGGCAGCCGGCGCAGCTCGCGCCCTTCTCGTCCTCGGGGTTCCAGTAGAACCCGGACGTCGCCCCTCCCACGGCCATCGCGATCATCCCGGAGGCCTGCACGGCGACACGGTGCGGCTCGCTCCAGCCCTGCCGCTCGTCCCTGCTGTCGGCGGGCTCCACGTAGTACTCGGCCCACCACAGCGGCAGGTCGTCGGTCTGCCGCTCGATCCATTTGCTGACGTCGGTGAACTTGTCGGTGGCGGCGAACTCGTCGGGCAGCATCTCGTCGTCGTTCGTGTAGCTCGACCCGTCGACGACGACGAAATCGGCGCCCGCCTTGTTCTTGTTCCAGTACTCGAAGGCGTCGACGATCCGCTGGTCCATCCGCCCCCAGGCACCCTTCACCGCATCGGACCCGCCGTCGGTCTGCTTCGGATGGAGGCTGTCCATGACGAGATACGGGCCGCCGACCATGATGTCCTCGCGGACGTTCTTCAGCGCCTTGTAGACCATGTTGTAGAGCTTCGTGTAGCCCTCGTAGTCCCAGCGGCCCTCGTCGTCGTTCCAGAAACCCTTGAACTCGTTCCAGACGATGAAGTGCCGTACGTACGGGTACCGCTTGGCGACCGTCGCCGCGAGGTTCGCGTAGTCCTTGAAGTGCTCGGGGGACGGCGCGGTCTCCAGGCTGGCCTTGCTCCAGTCGGTGTTCCCGACGCCCGCCTTGCCGCCCTTCATCCAGTCGGGCGCGCAGCACAGCGTGACCACGGGCGTGCCGCCGGACTTGCGGACGAAGTCGATCCGCCGGTCCATCTCCTCGAACTGGTAACGCCCCTTCACCGGCTCGGGGTTGCTCGCGCCCCAGCCCATGATGTGCTGGTTCTGCGGCACCGGCCGCTCCCCCAGCAGTTTCTCCGCGCGCTCGGTCGCGGCGGACGCCCCCTCGTCGGCGGAGAACTGCGTGTGCGTGAACCCCCAGCCGACCTGCGGCCCCAGCTCCTTCGGCGGCTCACCGGGCGTGCCGTGCACCCGGTCACCGTCGGGGGTCGTACCCGCGGTGGTGGGCTTGCCGTCCGGAAGCGTGCTGATCACGGTCAGCACCAGGGCCAGTACGGCCATCCCCACGCCGAGCAGGGCGATGAGCCGCCATCGCCGCGCCCCCGATTCCCACCCATGACGTCCCATCAAGGACAAGGGTAACGAGGGGAGTTGACGGAAGGACCAGCTCCGTTGCCACGGACTCGTAACGAGGTTCGACGTCCGGGGTGCGCGTGTCGGCCGGTGCGAAGCGGGGCGCGCTGCGGAAATTGCGTGCGGGAGCCCCGTTCGTGGCGGATCATGGCGGCATGTCTGCGAACCCCTTCGACGTGCTGCCGGTCCGGCTGGGCGTCGACGACAGCGACTCACCCTCCGACGTCGTCGACGCGCTGTTCCTCGGCCGCTTCGCCACGGGCGAGCAGCCCTTCTCGCAAGCGACCAACATCGACCGGGTGCGCTCCGCGGCGACGCTGCTGCCGCCGAACGCGCGGGTGCTGCGCTGCGCCCGCGACGACGACCGCAGCGCGACGCTCGCCGAGGGCGACGGGTGGACGCTGCTCGTCTCCCGGTGGAACCGGGGCGCCGATGTCACGGTCACCGCGACGAGCGCGGAACTGGCGGAGAAGGTCCTGAAGCAGGCCACGGACGGCGCGGCCGACGAGCCGGAGCCACAGCCGGAGAACGTGGCGATGGGCTTCTGGTACGTGTCCCCGCGCCGCGGCCCGCACCGTACGACGCGCCAGATCTCGGCCGGTACGTGGGAGGAGGTCCGGCCCAACTACACGGCGCCGGTCGCCGACGCCATGGACGAGCTGATGAAGACGCGGCCCGAGGACATCGCGGGCCGGCTGCTCCTGCTGCACGGGCCGCCGGGCACGGGCAAGACGTCGGCCCTGCGCACGCTCGCCCGCTCCTGGCGGGACTGGTGCCAGGTGGACTGCGTCCTGGACCCGGAGCGGCTCTTCTCGGACGTCGGCTATCTGATGGACATCGCGATCGGCGAGGACGACGGTTCGGCGAACGGGCGTTGGCGGCTGCTTCTCCTGGAGGACTGCGACGAGCTGATCCGCGGGGAGGCGAAGCACACGGCGGGGCAGGCGTTGTCGCGGTTGCTGAATCTGACGGACGGGCTGCTTGGGCAGGGCCGCAATGTCCTGGTCGGGGTCACCACGAACGAGGACCTGGAGCGGCTCCACCCGGCGGTGGTCCGGCCCGGTCGCTGCCTCGCCCGTATCGAGGTCTCGCCGTTGACGCGCCGTGAGGCCACGGAGTGGCTGGGGACGGAGGAGGGGGTGGGCCGGGAGGGCGCCACGCTGGCTGAGCTGTACGCGCTGCGGCGGGGCATCTCCCCCACGTCTGTGCCGGACCCGCGGGGCGGGGCGGAGGCGGGTCTGTACCTGTAGCCCGTCGCTGCCTACGCCACGGGGCTCCGCCCCGGCCCCCGCGCCTCAAACGCCGGCGGGGCTGATTTCGCGGCACCGGCGTTACGGATACGGGGCTCCGCCCCGAGCCCCGCGCCTCAAACGCCGGCGGGGCTGTCATTGCGGCACCGGCGTTACGGACTCGGGGCTCTGCCCCGAACCCCGCGGGTCTCGTCCCGGAGCGGGGCTTGATCTGCCCACCCGCCACGAGGCTCCGAGTTGGCGCATCGCCCCGCGGGCAATCGCCCGGGCGCCCGCCCATCTCCCACCCACCCGCCCCCTCCGGGGGCGTAGGCCTCACGGCGTGCCACCACCGCCTGCGGCGAGCTGCCGCCAGCACGGCCACCCACCCATTACGGCCGACCTCCACCACCCTGGGCCAACCACCGCCACCACAGCTACCCACCCGTTGCGGTCGGCCGCCGCCGCCTTGGGCAATCTGCCGCCTTGGGCGGCAGGGTGGGCAAGGCGGCCCCCGGTGCCGCGCACTCATCACGACGGGCGCCGGCCCCGGCATGGCCCCGAAACCGTTACGGCAGACGGCGACCGCCTACGCGTACGCCGCGCGCAGAGCGTCCCTCGCGGCGGACAGGGCCGCGTCCTCCGAGAGGCCCAGGCGGCGGACCCGCTCCGCGTACGTCTGTGCCGCCGCCACCGCCTCCCGTTCCGCCGCGTCCCCCGCCGCCGCGACGAACGTCCCATTGCGCCCCCGCGTCTCGATCACCCCGTCCGTCTCCAGGGCCCGGTACGCCTTGGCCACCGTGTTCGCGGCGAGCCCGAGCTCCTCCGCGAGCCCGCGCACCGTGGGCAGCTTGTACCCGACGGGCAGCACCCCCGACCGGGCGAGCTCGGAGATCTGGGCCCGCACCTGCTCGTACGGCGCCCCACTGTCGTCAATGCGGATCTTCAAGGTCACGCGGTCGATTCTCCCGCAGCACCGAAAAATAGGAGGCACCCGGTAGCGCGCGGCGCGTAGCGTGCGCCCCCATGACCGTCATCGTGCGCGCGCTGGACCTCGGCGATCGGGCCGACACCGAGGCCTTCGCCCGGATCCGCCGCGCCTGCCTGCCCGCCATGCTCGCGACCCCGGCCTCCGTCGCGCACGACGCCGCGCACGCCCACCCCGGCGCCCACTACCGCCAGCTGATCGCCCAGACCGGCGACGGCGAGGTGGTCGGCACCGCGCAGGTCGGCCTCGCGTACGACAGCCCGCGGCCGGGCCAGGGCTACGCGAACGTGTACGTCCACCCGGAGCGCACCGGCCGCGGTGCCGGGGCCCTCCTCCTGCGCACGGCGGAGGAGCACCTCGCCCGGCACGGCGCCACGGAGGTGCACTGCTGGGCCCTGGACGCCCCGCGCAACCTGGCCTGGGCCGCCGCCCGCGGCTACCGCGCGAGCCGCAGCGCCCACTTCCTCCGCCTCGACCTCACGAGCGGCGCCCTCCCGCGCCGCCAAGCGCTGCCGCCGAACGTGGAGTTGCGCACCGCCTCCGACCACGCGGCGGACCCCCGGCCCCTGTTCGACCTGGACGCCGAGGCCACCTCCGACGAACCGGGCGACATCCAGTCCGAACTCGGCGACTACGAACAGTGGTTGAGCGAGACGTGGCGTCAGCCCCTGCTGAACCACGAGCTGACCACGGTCGTGCTCGTGGACGGCACCCCCGCGGCGTTCACGGCCGCCCTCACGGACGGCGAGGGCCGCTATGTGTCCGGCATGACGGGCACGGCCCGCGCCTTCCGCGGCCGGGGCCTCGCCAAGCTCGCCAAGAACGACTCCCTGCACCGGGCCCGCGCCGCCGGCATCACGGTGGCGTACACGGGAAACGACACCGGCAACGAGCCGATGCTCGCGATCAACAAGTGGTTCGGCTACGTACTCGACGCGACGGAGATCCGCCATGTCCGCACCCTCACCCACTGACAACACGCTGCACGTACACCTGATCAAGGCGGGCCGCACGAAGATCAGTTACCCGGTGGAGCTCCTCCACGACGACGGCACCCGCGTCTCGGTCCGGGCCCCCTGGGCGGGCGACGGCGTACGGGACTTCGGCTTCGTGCAGTTCGCCCCCGGCGACGTCTTCACCGAGCACTACTGGCGCGACCGCTGGTACTCCGTGAAGGAGGTCCGCGCGGCGGACGGCTCCCTCAAGGGCTGGTACTGCGACATCGCCCGCCCCGCCGTGCGCACAGCCAACGGCGACATCCGCTGCGAGGACCTCGACCTCGACCTGTGGGTGTCGGCGGACGGCAGCCAGGTGATCCGCCTGGACGAGGACGAGTTCGCCGAGAGCGGCCTCGCCGAGCGGGACCCGGAGGCCGCGCGGAACGCGGTCCAGGCCCTCGACGACCTCGAACTTCTCGCCAAGCAGGGCGATTTCACCGCCCTGCTCAGCCACGCTGACCGCTGACCGCTCACGTAACGGCGACCACCGCGTACCGCTCGTCCGCGACCTCCCGCCCCCACAGCCGCGCGTCCCCGGACAGCGGCTCGCGGCGGACGTCCGCGACGAGCGGCGCGAGCGCGTCCGCGAGGCGCGCCGCCGGGATCCCGGCCGGGCTCACCTCGCCCCACACCCCCTCCACCAGGACGAGCCGCCCGCCGGGCCGCGCCAGCGACACCCAGCGCCGCAGCACGGCCCCCATGTCGGGCAGCGCCCACAGCACGTGCCGGGCCAGCACCACGTCGTACGCCCCCTGTTCCACCGGCGGCTCCGCCGCGTCCCCGAGCAGGAACTCCGCGTCACGGCCCGCGAGCTTGCGGCGGGCGTGCTCCAGCATGGCCGGCGCGCTGTCCACTCCGGTCACCCGATGCCCGCGCTCGGCCGCGAGGAGTGACAGACTGCCCGTCCCGCAGCCGAGGTCGAGCACGTCACCGGCCGTCCGCGGCAGCCACTCCGCGAGCCTTCCGGCCCAGGCCGCACGGACCTCCGGGTCCCGCAGCCCGTGATCCGGTTCCTCGTCGAAGCTGTCGGCGGCCGCGTCCCAGTCGATCGGCCCTTGGGTCGGCCCTTGGGTCGGCCCTTCGGTCGTTCCCCCAGATGTCGTCATGCCCCCATCGTGACAACCGCCACTGACAATTGCGCTTCGAAGGGGGACCCTCCGGGAACAGGTCTACAACGGCACCACGTTGGAACCCGTGTAGGTACAGGAGGCATCATGCGCCGAGTGACCATGCACAAGCCGACCGGATCGAGCAGCATCAGGCGCCGGCTGCGCGAGGACGCGGCCGAGGCCAAGCGCGAGCGTCCGGAAGTGCGCAAGGACGTCCGCAAGACCTGGTGGCCCGACGAGTGAGCGGGGCCGCTCAGATGCCGCTCAGACCCAGCCGCTTGCGGTAGTGGACCCGGTCGTAGGGGCCGTCCGTGCGGCGCTCCACGACCTCGTATCCGTACCGCGGGTACAGCTCCTGGTTCTCCCACATGAGGGCGTTTGTGTAGAGCCGCACCTCGGGGAGGCCCAGTACGCGCGCGTGCTCGTCCACGAAGGCGAGCAGGCGGCGACCCACCCCCTGCCCGTGGGCGTCGGGGTGGACCGCGATGCTGTCGAGGAAGAGGTGGTCGGGGCGGGCCTCGACCACGACCAGGCCGGTGACGTCCGGGTCGCCCGTGACGTGCACCAGGCCCGCCGCCACGTTCGCCGCGTGGTCGGCCTCCATGGGTGCCGGTACGACGCCGATGCGGGCGATGTAGTGGTGGTACGCCGCGTCCGTGACCGCCTTGACGGCGGGCACGTCGGCGGCCGTCGCCCGGCGGATCGCGGGTTCTCCGCTGTCGTTGGTCATGCCGTCCTGTCTACGTCACTTCTCCTCCCCCGCACCACCAGCTTCTTGAGCAGCGGCCACGCCACGATGAGCAGGACGACGGCGTAGACGGTCACGGAGAACGGTGTGTTGACCAGGCCGCTGACGCTGCCGTCGCTGATCTGGAGGGCGCGGCGCAGTTGTTGCTCGGCGTTCGGGCCGAGGATGACGCCGATGACGGCGGGCAGCACGGGCAGTCCGTAGCGGCGCATGCCGAAGCCGATGAGGCCGATGATCAGCAGGATGACGAGGTCGATGGCCTCGCCGCCGACGGCGTACGCGCCGACCGCCGCGAAGAAGAGGATTCCGGCGTAGAGGTACGGGCGGGGGATGCGCAGCAGCTTCGCCCAGACGGGGGCCAGGGGGAGGTTCAGGGCGAGGAGCAGCACCATGCCGACGAAGAGGGACGCGATGAGGCCCCAGACCAGTTCGGGTTCGCGTTCGAAGAGGAGCGGGCCGGGCTGGATTCCGTACTGCTGGAAGGCCGCGAGCATGACGGCGGCGACCGCGGTCGTCGGGAGGCCGAGGGTGAGCATCGAGACGAGTGTGCCCGCGGCCGATGCGGAGGCCGCCGATTCGGGTCCGGCCACGCCCTCGATGGCGCCCTTGCCCCACTCGTCCTTGTGCTTGGACAGGCGCTTCTCGGTGACGTAGGAGAGGAACGTGGGGATCTCGGCGCCGCCGGCGGGGATCGCGCCGAACGGGAAGCCGATGAACGGTCCGCGCAGCCAGGACTTCCAGGTGCGCTTGACGTCGGAGCCGCCGAGCCAGGGGCGGCCGACGGGGATCGCCTCGCCGCTGGTGCGGCGCAGGTGGGCGGCGACCCACAGGGCCTCGCCGATGGCGAAGAGGCCGACCGCGACGATGACGACGTCGATGCCGTCGGCGAGCTGGAGGGAGCCGAAGGTGAGGCGTTGCTGGCCCGTCATCTGGTCCAGCCCCACCAGGCCGAGGGTGAGGCCGATGAGCAGTGAGGCGAGGCCGCGGACGCGGGAGGAGCCGAGGACCGAGGTCACCGCGATGAACGCGAGGACCATGATGGCGAAGTAGTCGGGCGCGCCGATGTCGACGGCGAGCGAGGCGACCTTCGGGGCGAGGGCGACCAGCAGGATCGTGCCGATCATGCCGCCGGCGAAGTGGCCGACGGCGGCGGCCGCGAGGGCCTGTGCGCCGCGTCCGGCCTTCGCCATGGGGTTGCCCTCCATAGCAGCGACGACGGCGGCGCTCTCGCCGGGGGTGTTGAGGAGGATCGAGGTCGTCGAGCCGCCGAACATGGCGCCGTAGTAGATGCCCGCGAACATGATGAACGCGCCGGTGGGTTCGAGTCCGTACGTCACCGGGAGGAGCAGGGCGACGGCCATGGCGGGGCCGATGCCGGGCAGGACGCCGATGGCGGTGCCGAGCAGGACGCCGATCGCCGCCCAGAGCAGGTTGACGGGCGTGAGGGCCGTGCCGAAGCCGTCGAGGAGGGAGTTGAGGGCGTTCATCGGGTCACAGCACTCCCATCAGGGGGCCGCCCGGCAGGGGAACGCCGAGCAGGTTGTTGAAGAGGACGAAGGTGAGCAGGGAGAGGCCCGCGGCGATCAGGGGGTCGCGGGTGAGGTGGCGGCTGCCGAGCGCGTAGGCGGCGCCCCAGAACAGCAGCGCGCCCGCGAGCGGGAAGCCGAGCGGTTCGATGAGGACGGCGGTGGCGAGGAAGACGCCGGCGAGCAGCAGCACGGTGCGCCAGTCGGCGGGTTCGGACAGGTCGATGTCCTCGCCGGCCTCGGCCTCTCCCCTGCCGCCGCGCAGGACGTCGACGGCGAGGAGGACGGCGACGGCGAGGAGCCCGATGCCGACGACGACCGGCACGGTCTTCGGGCCTACGGGTCCGCGCTGGGCGATGTCGACGTTCATGGTGAGCGCGTCGGTGAGGACGAGCACGCCGAGCACCAACAGGAGTACGCAGACGCCGAGTTCGGAGTGTGCGCGCAGCCACGACGTGCGGGTGCCCTCGCCCGGACGGGTGTCGGTGTCGGTGGCGGTCGCGGGCTCTACCGGGTTCACAGGCCAAGCTCCTTCAGTACGGACACGACGCGCTTGTCCTCGGCGTCGAGGAAGGTCCCGAAGTCGTCGCCGACGAGGAAGGCGTCGTCCCAGCCGTTGGTCTTGAGCGACTTCTTCCACTCCTTGGAGGCGTGCAGCTTCCGTACGAGGTGGGTGAGTTTGTCGCGCTCGGGGCCGGAGAGGCCGGGCGGGGCGACGATGCCGCGCCAGTTGGTGAAGTCGACGTCGTAGCCGGACTCCTTGAGCGTGGGTCCGTCGAGGCCGGGGGCGCGTTCGGGGCCCGTGACGGCGAGGAGGCGCAGTTCGCCGCTCTTGATCTGGTCCAGGTACTCGCCGACGCCGGAGACACCGAAGGCGACCTTGTTGCCGAGGATGGAGGCGAGGAGTTCGCCGCCACCGTCGAACGGGACGTAGTTGACCTGCTTGGGCTGGATGCCGGCGGCGCGCGCCATCAGCATGGGCGCCAGGTGGTCGGGGCCGCCGGGCGAGGAGCCGCCGCCGACGGGCAGCTTGCCGGGGTTCTTCTTCCAGGCGTCGATGAGCTGCTTGATGTTCTTGTACGGGGAGTCCTTCGCGACCACGACGACATCGGGCTCCTCGGTGAGCCGGGCGATGGGCGTGGTGTCGGCGAGGGTCTTCGGGGAGTGGTTGGAGCGGGCGGCTCCGACGACGCCGAGGCCCATGGACATGGCCAGCTTGCCGTTGCCGTGTTCCCCGACGAGGCGGGAAAGGCCGACGGTGCCGCCGGCGCCGGGCAGGTTGAACACCTCGATGTTGTGGGTGAGTCCGGCGTCCTCGGCGTTCTTGGCGGCGGTGCGCGCGGTGATGTCGTAGCCGCCGCCGGGGGTGTTGGGGACCATGAGGCGCAGGCCGGGGATCTGGGTGCCGGTGTCGGCGCCGCTGCCCGTGGTGAGCAGCGGCGGCCCCACCAGGACGAGCAGTGCGGCCCCGAACAGGGCGAGGGGTGTGCGCAGGCGCACGTGTGCCACCTACTTCTTGGGTCGTTTTGACGGCGGGCTGGTTGTGAGGTGGCCCACATGTTGCCCACGCGTTAACAAGCTGTCTCCCTTCCGCAAGCAACGGACGTTGTGGTCCTTGTGGTCGCGTGCCTAACCTGCGCCAGTGACAAAGGTCTTGATCAAGGTCTTGATCGTGGACGACGACTTCATGGTCGCGAAGCTGCACAGCCGGTTCGTGTCCGCGATGGACGGGTTCGTGGTGGCCGGGGTGGCGCACAGCGGCGCGGAGGCGCTGCGCGCGGCGGAGGCGCTGCGGCCCGATCTGGTGCTGCTCGACGTGTATTTGCCGGACATGGACGGCATCGAGGTGTTGCGTGCGCTGCGGGCCGCGGAGGAGCGGGACGCGGGACGTACGCCGGTGGACGCGCTGTTCATCACGGCGGCGCGGGACGCGGAGGTGGTGCGGGCCGCGCTGCGGGCGGGGGCGCTGCACTATCTGATCAAGCCGTTCAACCAGGCGGCGCTGCAGGAGCAGTTGCGGCATGTGGCGGCGCTGCGGACCCGCCTCGACGATCTCGACGAGGCCCGCCAGGAGGACGTCGACCAGATCTTCGGCGCCCGGCCACCGGGTTCGCGGGAGCTGCCGAAGGGGCTCGCGGCGCACACCGCGGATCTGGTGGAGCGGACGCTGCGGGCGCATCCGGCGGGGCTTTCGGCGACGGAGTGCGCCCAGGAGGCGGGCACGCTGTCGCGGGTGAGCGCGCGCCGCTATCTGGAGTTCTTCGCGGGGACGGGGCGGGCGCGGGTGTCGCTGCGGTACGGCGGGACGGGGCGGCCCGAGCGACGGTATCGGTGGGTGTCCTGAAGGGTGCGGTGGGGGCGTCCTGAGGGGTGCCGCGAGGGGGTGTCCTGAGGGGAGTCTGAGTGGCGTCTTAAGGGGGCCATAAAGATCCACTCGGAGCGCTCCCAGGGGCCTGACAGGGCGTTTTTTCGGGCTAACTTCCTTGCCGCAACCCCCAATGCACTCGAGCAAGGAGCACCCTCATGCCCGCATCCCGTCGCAAGATCGCCGCGTTCGCCACCGTCGGCGCGCTCCCCCTCGCGCTGACCGCCCTGTCCGCGACGCCGGCGGCAGCGCACGGCACGCTCGGCGATCCGGCCAGCCGGGTCGCCGCCTGTTACGCGGAGGGCGCCGAGAGCCCCACGTCGGCGGCGTGCAAGGCGGCGGTCGCCGAGGGCGGCCCGCAGGCCCTGTACGACTGGAACGGCATCCGGGACGGCGAGGCGGCCGGCAAGCACCAGGAGAACATCCCGGACGGGAAGCTGTGCTCGGCGAACTCCGAGGAGTTCAAGGGCATGGACCTGGCCCGCGACGACTGGCCCGCGACGAAGGTCTCGGCGGGCTCGTACACCTTCAAGTACAAGGTGACGGCCCAGCACAAGGGCACCTTCAACCTCTACATGACGAAGCAGGGCTACGACCCGTCGAAGCCGCTGAAGTGGTCCGACCTGGACCTGGAGAACCCGGTCGCGACGAAGACGGACCCGACGGCGTCGGGCGGCTACTACACGTTCTCCGGCAAGCTCCCGGACCGCACGGGCCGCCAGCTGGTCTACGGCATCTGGCAGCGTTCGGACAGCCCGGAGGCGTTCTACTCCTGCTCGGACGTGACGTACGGCGGCGCGTCCACGGCCTCCGCGGCGTCCGAGCCCTCGGACCAGCAGATCGCCGCGGACGCCGACAAGTCGACGGTCGACCACAGCGGGATGGACATGGGCGACGACGCGCACGAGACCCACGAGTCGGCGTCGCCCGCCGCGGGTGACGCCAACGCGCCTGCCGCGCAGGGTGCTTCGCAGAACCTCGCGGAGACGGGTGGCGACTCCACCACCCCGTACATCGCGATGGGCGGCGCGGCGGCGCTGGCTATTGGTGCGGCGGGGTTGTTCGCGTCGATGCGTCGTCGCGCCGCGGGTGGGCGTCACGGCCGCTGAGCCGCATCGTTCCGGTCGCCGTGGTTGACGTCTCGGGGCTCTGCCCCGGACCCCGCTGCTCAATCGCCGCAGGGGCTTGAAATGCCTGGTGCCCCCCTCCCCCCTCAGGCCGCTGCGGCCGGCCGCGCCGCGGCAAGGCCGAACTTGCCACGGACGGAGTCGACGGCGGCCTCGATGCGGCGGTCCCGCTCGTCCGCCGGGTCGAACAGGAGCTGGCGGGAGGCGAGTTCGGCCGGGATCAAGGTGTCGGCCCGCAGCGTGAAGGACCGCACGCGAGCGCGTTGCAGCCCGAGCCGCTCATGGAGCTCGTACGCGAGCGAGGTCAGCGTCGGGGTGTGGGCGGACGCCTCCCGCAGGGTGCGGGTGCGCGTGGTCGTGCTGCGGTCCGCGTAGCGCACGGTGAGCGTGAGGGAGCGGGTCGTCTGTTCCTCGGCGCGCAGCCGCAGGCCGAGCCGGTCGGTGAGCGCGAGGAGCGCGGCCCGCTGCCGGTCGCGGTCCAACTCGTCCTGCGGGAAGTCGTGTTCGACGCGGATCGAGCGGGCCGGGGCCGCCGGGACCACGCGGGTCGGGTCGAGGCCGCGGGCCGCGTCGTACAGCTTGCGCCCCGCCGCGGCGCCGAGGATCCGTTGCAGGGTGCCGAGCGGCGCGGCGGCGATCCTCCCGACGCTGTCGAGGCCGTACGAGGACAGGGTGCGGGCGGTCGCGGGGCCCACGCCGTGCAGCGCGGCGGCGGGTTTGTGGGCGAGGAAGGCGGTGACCGCGTCGAGGTCGTCGGGGAGTTCCCGCACGGCCGAGGGCGGGCCGTCGACGGCGACCATGCGGGCCAGCATCGGGTTCGCGGCGACGCCGATGGTGGAGCGGAGCCCGTACAGGCCGCCGGTGCGGGCCCGGATCCGCTCGGCGAGGGCAGGCGCGTCCGTGCCGAAATAGCGCAGGCCGCCGGTGACGTCGGCGAGCGCGGCGTCCGGCGGCAGCGCCTGCACGATGGGCGTGAACTCGGCGAGCAGGCCGAGCAGCCGCAGGTAGAGCTTCTCGTCCACCAGGTCGTGGAAGTGCACGTACAAGACCTGTGTCATCCCGCGCTCCCCGGGCTCTGGTGCCACAACTTGCGGCTCTGCTTGACGGATTCGCCGGGCGGCTGGAGGTCGGCCCAGGGGTGCAGGTCGTAGCCGGTCTCCAGGCGGATGCTGCGTCCGCCGTCCGCCGTCCCGCCGGCGGCGGGGCGCTCCTCGGTGAGCCGGTCCGTCACCGCGGACAGGCCGCCCGTGCGGCGCAGTTCGGCGAGTTCGGCGAGGTCCCAGGCGGCGGATCCGGTGACCGAGAGCGCCTTGCCGCTGCCGCCGCCGCGGCGCTGCACCACGCCGCGTACGAGGAGCAGCCAGGAGTGGAAGACGGTGTGCGCGGCCGCGTCGTGGCTGTCCTCGAAGAACGCGCAGTCGACGAGGCCCGAGGTGTCGTCGAGCGTCGTGAAGATGACGCGTTTGCCGGAGCGGACCGGTGGTGTCTGGACGGCGCCCTTCGCCCCGGCGACGAGGACCACCTGTCCGTGCGGCAGGTCCTTGAGGCGGTGCGCGGAGGCCACCCCCAGTTCGTCGAGCAGCTCCCGGTGGTCGCCCAGGAGATGGCGCGAGGTGTCCATGCCGAGCACGCCGAGTTCGGCGCCGAGCCGTTCGGCGTCGTCGAGGTCGGGGAGCTGGGCCGGGGCCACCTCGGCGGGGGCCTCCCCCGTCTCGCCGAGCGCCAACTGGCCTTGTGCGCCGCCTCGTTGGGCGCGCTGCGATTCGGCGATGTGCAGCATCAGGTCGCGCCGGTTCTTCCCGAAGGCGTCCAGCGCGCCGACCTGGGCGAGCCGTTCGGCGACCGGGCGGGACGGGCGGGCGCGGGAGAGGAAGTCCTGGAGCGAGACGTAGGGGCGGCCCGCGACGATCCGTTCCGCCTCGGCCTCGCTCATGCCGCGCACGTCGTCGAGCGCGAGCCGGAGTCCGTGCACCAAAGATGCCCCCTCTCCACCATTTATGTCAGACACCAGTTCGATTCGATAGGCCGCGTCGGACGCGTTCACATCGAGCGGCAGCACCGGCACCCCCCACCGCCGCGCGTCCGCGAGCAGCAGCCGCTTCGGGTACATGCCGGGGTCGTGCGTGAGCAGCCCCGCGTAGAACGCGGCCGGATGGTGCGCCTTCAGCCACGCCGACTGGTACGAGGGCACGGCGAACGCGACGGCGTGCGCCTTGCAGAACCCGTAGGCGCCGAACGCCTCGATGATCTCCCAGGTCCGCGCCACGACCTCCTCCTCGTAGCCGCGCTCGCGGGCCCGCTGTTCGAACCAGGCGCGCACCCGGCCGACCTGGTCCGCCTTCGAAAGGGCCCGCCGCGTGTAGTCGCCGAAGGCGAGGCCGCACCCGGTCATGACGTGCAGCATCTTGATGATCTGCTCGTGGAAGACGACCACGCCGCACGTCTCCTCCAGCGCCTCCTTCAGGTCCGGGTGCGGGTACGCGGGCGCCTGCTTGCCGTGCCGCGCCTTGATGAACGGGTCGACCATGTTGGCCGCGACAGGACCAGGACGGAACAGCGAGATGCCCACGACCAGGTCGTGGAAGGTCTCGGGCAGCAGCCGCGCGAGCAGATCGCGCTGGCCCGGCGACTCGGTCTGGAAGCAGCCCAACGTCTGGGAGGACTTGATGAGTTGATACGTCTTCGGGTCGCCCTGCGGCACCTGCGCCGGGTCGTCCAGGTCGATGCGGCGGCCGCCGACCCGTTCGATCTCGGCGACGGAGTGCGCCATCGCGGACTGCATCCGCACCCCGAGGACGTCGAGCTTGAGCAGGCCGAGGTCCTCCACGTCCTCCTTGTCGAACTGGGACATGGGGAAGCCCTCGGTGCTGGTCGGCACGACGGGGGTGTAGGGTCCGGGCCGCCGTGCGCAATGAATGAAGCTAATGCGCAGCAGTTTCACAATCTCGCCATTGGTGCGCACTGTCCACACCCTGCGTGACAGAGTCGCGGGCACCCAGACCGTTCAGCGGACAGTGCGCAGAGCCCGAAGGTCCCACACAGCTAATACACAGAATCCGACAGGGGCACGCAACCCATGGAATACTCTCGGGCGTTTCCGGTCACTTCCTCGACCCGCCTTCCAGTCCCTGACGACTGCTTCTACCGTCAGGCGCATGGAAACCCTTTCGAGTGTCGAAAGAAAGAGATTCTCACCCCAAGCGTCCCTCCGGTACCTCGACAACAGGGCACCGGTCCAGAAAATTCCCTTCAGTGAGCTGCGCTTGACACATTTCCAAGGTTCGACACCTTGGAGACAAGTTCGCTCAGTAAAGGGCCATGCTCACTTCTCCGGCAAGTATTCGGCCATGACTACCGGCGGGCACGTCTTGTACGAGAGCCAGTTGGAGTTGGGCCGACTGGTGCTGGCCGACTTCGACCCCGAGGTCCAGGACATCTATGCCCAACCCTTCCGGGTCTCCGGTCGGGTAGATGGTCGAACACGTCATCACGTGCCGGACTTTCTGCTGGTCAAGGCTGCAGGGGCAGTCCAGGTTGTCAACGTCAAGCCCGCCGAATTACTTGAGCGCGCCGACATCTCGCGGGCGCTCGCCTGGCCCGGTGAGCTCTTTCAGCAACACGGCTGGAAGTACGAGATCTGGTCGGGCGAGGACCCGGTTTTGATGAGTAACGTTCGTTTCCTTGCGGCCTATCGGCGCCCTGACGTCTTCCCCGCTGATGAGATCGACTTGGCGTGGAAGACCGTGCAAGACGGTGAGCAATTGGCGTCGGCCGCACAACGGCTGGCAACTCTCCTGGGTCGGGAGCCGCACGAGGCCCGTCCGGCGATCCTGGCGCTGCTGTGGCAAAGGAAGCTTGTCACGGACCTTTCCACGAATCTCTCTGGATCATGGATCTTGCGGAGGTCTCAATGAATCGGTGGACCACTCCTCTTCGGGTCGGGCTCCCTTTGTTGTACGACGGCGAACAGTTCGTGATCGCTGAACTCGATGGCCGGCGTGTCTTGTTGCAGCACACAGGTCGGGATGGCCGGCCTCAATGGAGGCAGGTCGATCTCTCACTCCTCATCAGTCACCCTTCCACGGAGTTCCTGGTCAGCTCTCCACGGCAGGAAGACCCCAGCGCCGCAACGCTCTTTGGGAATCTTCTTGATGAAGAGGACGACGACGTCACGGCCCGGTTCCGTCACGTGCAGGAGGTTCGTTTCGGATACAAGTGGGGGTCTCCTGCATTGGCCCTCCCAGGAGAGCCCCGGCCACAGTACGTTCCCGGTGTTCCTTTGATGCAACGGTATGCGGCGAAGGCTCAAGAGCTGGGTGTGGACCCTGCCACCGTGCGCCGGTGGGTGAGCCAGGTCAAGGAAGAGGGACCCGCCGGTCTGGTGAGCAGGCGCCAGGCGACGCACATACTCGACCGGGTTGACCCTCGTTGGTTGGACATGGCTCGCACCATGCTCGCTGAGCACAGCAAGAGCAGCCGGCCGGTCCGGAGCCTGCTCTTGTTGGAGCTCGAAGAGCGTCTGGCCAAGGAGCACGGGGTGGGCTCGGTCCGCCTTCCTGGACGCACGACTGCGTACGAGTTGCTGCGGGAACTGGCCCGCGGCACCAACGCATTCGAGGGCAGCACCAAGGGGAAGCGCTCCATCGCTCAGAGGCCGCAGGGTGTCTATGGGAAGTTGCGTGCCACCCGGCCGGGCGAATACGTCATCCTCGACACCAACAGTCTCGACGTCTTCGCCATGGAACCGATCACATGCCGTTGGGTGCGATGCGAACTGACAGTGGCCATGGACCTGTACAGCCGCTGTATCTGCGGGCTCCGAGTGACTCCTGTGTCTACGAAGTCGGTCGATGTCGCCGGGGTGCTGTACGAAGCCGTCAAGTCGCGCGAGCCGACGGGGCGAGCCAGTGCGGACGAGGCACTGCCCTACTGCGGGGTGCCCTCAGCGGTGGTGGTGGACGCGGACAAGCTGGCGGACTCCGATGGCAGCCTTCTGCTGCCCTCGGTCGCTGCGGAATCCATCGTGTACGACCACGGAAAGGTCTATGTGTCCAAGCACATCGAGAGTGTGTGCGCGAAGTTGGACATCAGCCTGCAGCCGGCACGGCCTCACACTCCCACTGACAAGCCGGTCGAGCGGTGGTTCCGTACGCTCAACGAAGGGTTGCTGGCGGGGCTGCCCGGCTACAAGGGGCCGGATGTCTACAGCCGTGGCGAAAAGGTAGAGGAAGAGGCCTACTTCTTCGTTGACGAGCTCGAGGCGATAATCCGCGAGTGGATCACTCGGATCTACCATCGCCGCCCTCATCGCGGTTTGAGGATCCCGGAGGTCCCCGGGCTTCAAGTCAGCCCGCTGGAGATGTACGAACACGGCATCATGCGGATGGTGTCCCACGAAGTGGTGCAGTCAGTCCAGCTCATGGGGTTCCGTTTGTGCGGGAACCTGTCGCGGTGGGGTGGGCTGGTCGGTGAAGAGCCCTGCCATGGAGCCTTCGGAGAGGTAGCGGCGGTCGAAGACCTGCCATTCGTCGTGGAGTTCGGCCAGGACCGCGGCGGCGAGCCGGTCCAGAGCGGTGGGGTTGGGGAAGACCTGGACGACGTCGGCCCGTCGTTTGATCTCCCGGTTCAGCCGCTCCAGCGGATTGGTGGACCAGATCTTCTTCCAGTGCGCCGGCGGAAAGTCCGCGAACGCTGTGATGTCTCCGGCCGCCTCCAGCAGCATCGTCTTGACCTGTGGGAATTGACGTCCGAGCATGTCCGCGACGACGTCGAGTTGAGTGCGGACCTGGTTGGCGGTGGTCTGCGCGAAGATCGTGCGGATGGTCGCGGCGACCATCTCCGCGGACCCTTTTTCGATCACGGAGAAGACGTCGCGCACGAAGTGAACCCGGCACCTCTGCCAGGCCGAGCCGAGGAACACGGTGCGGATCGCGGCGACCAGGCCGCTGTGCGAGTCGGAGATCACGAGCTGGACGTGGTCCAGGCCGCGGGCGCGCAGGCTGCGCAGGAACCTGGTCCAGAACGGCTTCGACTCGCTGTCGCCGACCATCAGTCCGAGGATTTCGCGGTGCCCGCTGGCGGAGATGCCGGTCGCGATGACCACCGCCTGAGAGGCGATCCGGTGGTTCACCCGCGCCTTGCAGTAGGTCGCGTCCAGGAAGACGTAGGGGAACACGGTGTGGTCCAGCGGCCGTTCCTTGAACGCGCTCAGTTCCTCGTCGAGTTCGCCGCAGATCCGCGACACCTCAGATTTAGAGATCCCGCTGTCCGCGCCGAGGGCTTTGACCAGGTCGTCGACCGACCGGGTCGAGACGCCGTGCACGTAGGCCTCCATCACCACGGCGAACAGGGCCCGGTCGATCCGCCGACGGCGCTCGAGGAGCGAGGGGAAGAAGGAGCCGGTCCGCACCTTCGGGATCTTCAGGTCGAGGTCGCCGGCCTGCGAAGTCAGCAGCCGCTCACGGTGCCCGTTGCGCCAGGTCGTGCGCTCGCTGGAGTGCTCGCGCGGGGCGGCGCCAATGGCCTCGGTTGCTTCGGCCTCGATGAGTTCTTGCAGGATGCGCTCGCACACCACCCTGATTGCCTCGACTCCGTCGGCCGTACGTATCGACTCCAGCAGCCGCATCAGGTCAGACTGGGACAGGGCCATCGCGTCCTCCTCGGTTGAACTGCCCGTTCACCAAGGAGACTTGCGCGATGGCCCGACCTTGTTCAGGGAGCAGTCACCGTTAACAGGTGCACGCCCCGAGCGGACGCCCGCGCGTTCCACACCCTCGACCGGCTACACCACCCGGCGGGACGCCATCATCATGCGGGCCGGCCCGCTGCGCGTTCCGTCCCGTCCGGGCCTGGCGCTCGAGTTCCTGGAGGAAGAGTGGTCGACCATTCAGCACTATGGCGTGCAGGTGAACCACTTGCGATACAACGGGCCAGGGCTCGAAGGGCTCTACGACCAGCACAGTCCCTATAGAGGCCGGCACCCGGGGAAGTGGCCCATTGCCGTGGACCGCGACGACATCCGCAGGGTCTACTTCCAGCACCCGAAGACACACAAGTGGCACGCTCTGATCTGGGAGCATGCCGCGGATTTGAATGGCCCGGCCAGCCTCGAAGCTCTTCAGTACGCACGGAGGATCGCAGCGAGGACACATCGCTTCCCTGACACCAAAAGCGCGTTGATAGAGCTGCTGGACCGCTGGGGCGTCGGCCTGGCAGCAGACCGTGCCGAGCGACGCATGGCTGTTCGCCTGTCCCAACAGCGGTTCCGGATCGTTGGTGACGACCTCGCGGACCAGGTCGCCGATCTCCCGACCGTCACTCGGGTGACAGCACTGCACTTCGACGCCCATGATCCGGTCGCCGAGGAGGCTCCCTGGCCTCCCGTCTCCGGCGATCCCGCCCTGCAGGAGGTTCCGGGTGGAGATGACGACGCCGAAGACGAATGCGGCGCGGGTTTGCCCGGAGCGAGCACGAAGGAAGACGACTTCGACGAGGAGGACTTCTATGAGGGCGCCTGGGAGACCCGGTGAGTCGGGTTGCCGCGCAGCCCTTTGAAGGCGGCGACCGCCAGTACTCGCCCACGCGGCTGGAAGGGTTTCTGGAGATCGTCAGTGGCCGGACCCGCCGTCAGCCCGCTCTGCTCTCCCGCGAGCAGATGGCTGCCATGTCCTCCGCGGACCTCCGTCACTACAACGACGACCGGCACGTATGGCACGCGAACATCGGGCCGATCAAGACCACTCCGCTCAGAGAACTGCAATTCGAGCTGCTGAGCTCGTCGAGTCGAACCGCCAGGACGGCGACAAAGCCAAGCCGGCGGCCCTGCTCGATGCCTACCCCGGCATCGGGAAGAGCACTGCGGTGCTGGACTTCGCTCGCGGCTTCCATCAAAAACAGGTCGAGCTCCGCGGCGAGACCACCGAGTCCGGGAACCGTCGGGTCCCTGTTGCCTATATGGCCCTGACAGGCAACACGCAGATCCGTGGTCTGAACGCGGCGATCTGCCGCTTCTTCGACCTGCCGACCTCTGGTGACACGGACACCCTGGCTGCCCGGGCAGTCGATGCCGTACTGAGCCTCAGGACCTCTGTCTTCATCATTGACGACATCCACTTCCTGGCCTCGCCCAACTCCAGCCCGACCCGGATGGTCAACCACCTGAAGTTCCTGTCCAACACCTTTCCGGTCACTCTGATCTATGTCGGCGTGGGGGTGCAGGACCGCAACATCATGCGCGAAGGCAGATCGGCAACTGAGGCCCTCAAGGCCCAGTTCGGGCGCAGAACCACACCTTTGACCTTGCGGCCGTTCTGCATCGACGACGAGAAGGGCCGGGTTGAGTTCCGGATACTGCTCCTGACCATCGAGAAGCAGCTGGTGCTGGCCGACAAGTACCCCGGGATGCTCGCAGACGACCTGATCAATTACCTGTTCGCCCGTTCGACAGGGCACTTCGCGTCCCTCATGAATCTCATCAACCGCGGCTGCTATCGCGCCATCCGCTCCGGCCAGGAACGGCTCGACATCGAGTTGATGGACGGCGTCAGGAACGATGCCGCCGCGGAGGAGGCCCGTCTGGAGCTGGAGGCGGCGATGAAGGCCAACTTGATCACCGCGAGGCCCAAGAGGGCCCGTAAGTCACGGAGAGCCTCGTGACGCCGTGGCCTCCAGGCCGTATCCCCATCTGGACGGCGCCCCTCGACGGCGAGGCGCTCGACAGTTGGCTGGCTGCGTATGCTCACCGGCTGGACGCTGCAGAAGTGGACCTCCTTGACCATCTGGGCCTGCAGAACACGAGGTTCGACCTCATGGTGCGAACGCTCACCCCGGGTGAGCAACAGGTCCTGTCGAAACGCACAGGGGTCAGCGAAACAGCTCTGACCTCCATGACCCTTGAACCGTGGAACGGGCGCCTCGTCCGCATCGCCCCCGACCGGAAGTTCAGCAGGGGAAAAGCCGGGATGCAGCAGGTCAACGCCATGAGCAGCTTTTGCCCGCAGTGCCTGCTGGAGACCGACGGGAGGTGGCAGCTGTCATGGCGACTGCCGTGGGCTTTCGCGTGCACGCGTCACCACCTGCTGCTCCTTGACCGCTGCCCACGATGTGCCAGGGCCCCCTTCATCAACAAGCGCCGAGTCCGAGGCGGCCCAGGCATCTGCATCCGCGGTACGGGCGACATGCGCTGCGCGTTTCCATTGGGCGGCTCCCCTTCGCGGTCGCTCCCCGCGGACGGGTTGGCCCTCACGGCACAGCGAGTGATCGACCGCACTGTGCTGGGAAAGTCCTGCAAGGAACCGGACGTACAGGTCTGGTCCCAAGAGGTCAACATCCTTGCGCAACGAGTTGTGCGCGCCTTGGAGAACGACTCGCTTGATCTGCCGCCGCTGGTGCAGGAAGCCCTGGCCGAATGCGACGAGACCCTTCCGACCCACGCTTCCAAAGGCCGTGTTTTCCCGCCCAGGCACAGCATGGCGGCGGGCATCACCATAGCCGTCGCAGCACTGGAAGACTCGGGCCACGACACGATCTTTCCCTGGCTCATCCAGGCGGACACTGAGACGTCCGAAACCAGTACCACTTACGCCGTCACCTGGGTGCACAAGCTGTGCAAGGGCGCCGGGCCGCGGCTTGCGTCTCGCGCCATGGCCAGCCTCAGCGAGCAGGTGTCCTGGGCCACCCAGATCCGCTACGGGGCCACGACACCGGAGCCCGCGTGGCCCGCGCTCACCGAGGGCGCACTGGAGCGCCGCGCAGGCGCCGTCCCCTCCATGCTCTGGCCGGGTTGGACCATGCGCCATCTGCCCAGGGCGCCAACCGGGCATCTGCTGGCGTCATTTCGACGAACAACCGCCGCCCTGCTCCTCATCCCCGGGTCGGAAACCACCTACCAGCAAGCCGCAAGAATCCTGCACAACGATCTCGCGCTCAGCAACTGGCGAACCACAACGCCATTGATCGAAAAAGACGAAGAGAGGTGGCTGGCCACAGAACTCTTCACGCTGGCAGTCCAGTTGGACGCCCATGGTTCACCCATCGACTACCGTCGGCGGCGACTGCTCTTCTCCAATGGAGACGTGCAGGTGGATCCTGCGCCGCTCAAAGAATACTGCCGCCAGGTGGGACGCATCTACCGAGAGAGCCTGCTCGACCAGGTGAAATGGCTTGTCCGCTGTCTTCTCCTAGGTGCGGAACCTGGCTGCTCCTCCCGCAGTCCGATCGTGCACTGGCGCACCTCCCATCTCATCGACGAGCACCTCCGGTCGTTCATCCATCAGCAGACAGAGAAGAACCTCCAGGCCCAGAACATCGTGGAACCCTTACAGTGGGAGCCGCCCACCTCGTGGAGCGCTGGCCCCTCCCCGAGCCACACGCTTCCCAAGGTGCCGGGATCAGACAAGGTCGGCGAAACCCTCGCCTTACGTCTCCCGCTCGAGGAGGCGTGCAGAAGGCTCGGTATTAGAGACGACCAGCTGCGCCTCTATGTGGAACGAACTGCACCGTCTGGCCTTCCCGTTCCGCCGGAGACATCGCCGTTCCGCACCATCACCTGGAATAACCCGACGCCTCCCGCCCCAAGCCAGCCCGACCGGAACGAGACGCTCTTCCGTTCGCGCCAGGAGCTCTATCGCCTCTACGTCACCGAACAGAGATCCGGGCGCGAGGTTGCACGAATGGTCGGCTGTTCCTCGAGCACCCTCTATCTTCGGCTGAAAGAGCTGGACATCCCTCGGCGCCAGACGAAGAGGACCAGGAGGGAGCCGTGGCACGCTCCCACCCGTGAGGATCTGCACCGCCTGTATGTCGTCGAGCACAGGTCGACACCGGAGATCGCCCGGCTCGTGGGGTGCTCGGCCTCGACCGTCGGCAACCATCTGGAAAAGGTGGGGATCCCTAGACGTCGCAGGAAGGGGCCCCTGCGGGGCGCGACGGGGCACTGGTGACAGACGAATGGCTGCGCCATCAGTATGTGGATCGCCACCGCACCACAAAGGAGATCGCAGAGGAGCTCCGCTGCCACAACGCCTACGTATCCCATCTCTTGAAGAGGGCGAACATCCCGACTCAGCCGCTCTTCGCCGTATACAGCCCATTCGCACGACTCGACGTACCTCTCTCGCCTGCCATGGAGGCAGTCACCCGCCTGAGAAACCACGTCGCACGTCTGCGCAACATCCTCCTGCTCCCGGGCCATCACGACATCGCGGATGCATGCCGCTCCCAGGGGCTTGCCGACAGCAGCGCCTACTATCAGCTGAACAGGATGGAGGAGGCAGTCGGGTTCACGATCATCGACCGGGTGGATCCGCTCACCGTGACGCCCGAGGGCGGAGAGCTCCTGACAGAGGCTCAAAAGCTCCTCACCCTTCTGGACACCTTCGATCGGTGACCATGGGGCTGATTCCCCTCAACTGCCGCGCCCCCACCCCGCTCCATGCGAATAGTCCGCACCCCACGAAAAGCCCGTGGGCCTCGCTGACTGTCCAAGGTCGATTGCCCGGCACCTCGCCGTCCTGGCCAGTGCTCGTCAGGCCAGGGTTGCCGGGCGCACTGCATCCGCCCCGAAGCGCCTGCGCGCCCGATCGGCCGCGGCTTCAAGAGCGCGGGCGCGGGAATCGCCCGGGTCCAGGGAGAGCTGCCGGTGAGCCTCGCCGGCGGGCCGAAGGGCATCGACCCGGAGGGTGAAGGCGCGCACGCGTGCGCGCTGCAGGCCAAGGCCGGCCAGCAGCCCCAGTGTGGTGGCCGCCAGCACTGGTGAGTGACTGGTGGGCTCGGGCAGGGGGCGCGTGCGTGTGGTGGAGCTGTGGTCCGCGTACCGCACTGTGAGGGTGATACGTCCGGCCACCTGCCCTTCGGTGCGCAGGCGTTGGCCGAGCTGGTCTGCGAGGCCGAGGGCGGCGCGATGGTGTTGTGCCGGATCGAGGCAGTCGCGTTCCAGGACGAGGTCGGCGCTCAAGTGCGCCGCAGGCTCCGCAGGGAGAACCGGGCGGGGGTCGTGGCCGAGGGCTCGTTCGGTCAGCAACCGTGCCTGAGCCGCCCCGAGGAGACGTTGCAGGGTGGCGGGAGGCAGATCCGAGACCTGGCCGATGGTGTGCAGGCCGAACTTGCTGAGCGTCGTGGCCGTGGCGCGGCCGACGCCGGGCAGGGCGGTGACCGGGCGGGGGTAAAGCCACTGGGCGGCTCGTTCGGCGGGGACCCAGGTGGTGACTCCCGGTGCGGACGTGTCGGCGGCCATGGCGGCCAGCATGCGGTTACCGGCAAGGCCGGCGCTGCTGTCGATGTCGTAGAGCGCCTTCAACCTGATCATCGCCAGCTGGACCACGTCGTAGGGCGACAGATCGAAGTAGCGGAGAGCCGACGTCAGATCCAGCTGAATGGCATTGGGCGGTACAGCCTGAATGTGGGGAGTTATGCCAGACATCAGTTCGATTGAATGGCCGTACTGCTCCTCCGTCAGATGCCCGTGCAGGTGCAGGTGGGCGATGTGCCGCCGACGTGTGGTCATCCTGCACTCCCCGGGCTCGTGTGGCCGAACTTCTTCAGGTCGGCCGAACGGCTCCCGGCCGGCTGCAGGTCGGCGTACGGGTGCAGACGGGCGCCTGTGGTGCCGTCGGCCAGCGTGCGCTGCGGCTGGGCGGGGGTCGGGTGCGGGCGTGTGGCGCCGAGCAGGGCGAGGGCCGCTTCGGGGCCGCTGTCGCGGCGTGTGGCGGCGATCTCGTCTAGGTCCCAGGCCATGGTGCCGACGACGGTGCGGCGGGTGCCGCGCACCTGGACCGTTCCGCGGACCAGGAGCAGCCCGCTGTGGAAGACGGTGTGTGCGCAGGCCGGGTGGGAGTCCTCGAAGAAGGCCAGGTCGACCAGGCCGGAGCCGTCCTCCAGGGTGACGAAGATGATGCGTTTGCCGCTGGCGATCGGCGGGGTCTGGGTGGAGGCCCGTACGCCAGCGACGAGAACCTGCTGTCCCGCGCGCAGGCCCGCAAGGTGCGCCGCGTCGGTCGCGCCGATCTCGCGCAGCAGCCGGTGGTGGTGCTCCATCAGGTGCTTGGAGACGTCGATTCCGATGGTGTTCAGTTCGGCGCTCATGGTTTCGCGGGAGGTCATGTCCGGCAGGCCGCTGGGCTCCTGCCCGCCAACAGGGCCGGTGGACAGGGCAAGTTGGCCATCCGCGGCGGATCGGGAGCGGGAGGCCCGGTGGAGCTCGGTGATCTGCAGGAGCAGGTCCCGTCGTGTGAGGCGGCCGTCGTGCAGGGAGCCCAGTGCGTCGATTTCCACGAGGCGTTCGGCGATCGGTCTGCTGGGGCGGGCACGCTGCCAGAAGTCCGACAGCGAGCCGTACGGCTGCCCTTCCTCGATGCGGACGGCTTCTTCCTCGCTGATTCCGCGCACTTCGGACAGGGAGAGCCGTACGCCCCACTGCTCGGCGGCGGCCTGTTCGACGGTGTAGCGCACCTTGGAGTGATTGATGTCGACCGGCAGGATCGGCACGCCGCCTCGGCGCGCGTCCGCGACCAGGACACGCTTGGGCCACATGCCGGGGTCGTGTTCGAGCAGTCCGGCCAGCAAGAACGCCGGAAATCTCGCCTTGAGCCAGGCGCTCTGCAGGGCGGGCACGGCGAAGGCGACCGCGTGCGCCCGGCAGAAGCCGTAGGCGCCGAACGCCTCGATGATCTTCCAGACCTCCTCGCGGACCTCGTCGCTGTAGCCGCGGGAGCGCGCCTCGCGGTGGAACCAGTCCCTGATCCGGGGCAGCCGGTCCTTGTCACCGAGCGCGCGCCGGGCGATCTCGGCAAGGGCGCGGTCGCAGCCGGTCATCACCGCCAGCGTCTCGATGATCTGCTCGTGCCAGATCGTGACGCCGTAGGTGTCGGCGAGTACCGGCTCCAGGTCCGGGTGGGCGTACGAGGGTGCGTCGCCGTGCCGGGCGGCGATGTACCGCTCGGGCATGCCGCCGGCGACCGGTCCCGGCCTGAAGAGGCTGATGTCCGCGATGACGTCCTGCGGGTCGCGGGGCTGCAGCCGCGACAGGAGGTCCTGCTGGCCCGGCGACTCCAGCTGGAACAGACCGAGCGTCCGGCTCTCCTGGATGAGCTTGAACGCGAAGACGTCGTCGAGCGGCACCTGCCGCTGGTCGTCCAGGTCGATGCGGTTTCCGGTACTCCGTTCGATCTCCGTGACGGCATGGGCCATCGCGGACTGTATCCGTACGCCCAGGACGTCCAGCTTGATGTTGCCCAGCGCCTCGATCTCCTCCTTCGCGGCCATGGCCATGGGGTAGTCGCCCTGCGGTGTGGGCTGCACGGGAAGCCGGTCCAGCAGGGTGGCGTCGCTGATGACCACACCGCAGGGATGCATGGCCATGCCGTGGACCAGCGAGTCGAGCCCTTCCGCGAGCTCCCACAGCGGCCCGAACCGATGCGTTTCGGCGGCCAGTTGGCGCAGCTCCGGCAGCTCGGCGAGGGCGCTGGTGATGTCGCAGGCCCGCAGGTGCGGAAAGCTTTTCGCGATCCGGTCGACCTCCGCGGGGGCGATCCCCAGGGCGAGGCCGGTGTCGCGCAGGGCCCGGCGGGCCCGGTAGGTCTCCGGCATCGCGGTGACCGCCACCCGTTCCTTCCCGAACCGTTCGAAGATTGCGTCGTAGCACTCGAGGCGCCGGGCGGACTCCACGTCGATGTCGATGTCCGGAAGCGAGCCCCGGCGCACGCTCAGAAAGCGTTCGAACAGCAGCCGGTGTTCGAGCGGGTTGGCCGTGGCGATGCCCAGCGCGTGGCAGACCATCGACCCGGCGCCCGAACCGCGGGCGGCAACCCGGATCCCCTTCGCCCGGATGTCGGCCACGACCTGGCCGACGGCGAGGAAGTAGGAGTCGTAGTGCAGCCGGGAGATCACGGTGAGCTCTTCGTCGAGGCGGGCCAGGGCGTCCGGGTCGCGTTCCAGGCCGCGCCGGGCCAGACCGTCCTCGGCCTGGCGGCGCAGCAGCTGGGCCGCGCCGTCCGGCCGGGGCGCGGCGCCGAACAGTTCAGGTTCCGGCAGATGACGCCGGCCCAGGCCGAGATCGGCCCGGGCATCCACGGTGCAGGCGGCGGCCGTGGCGGCGGTGTCCGCCAGCAGCTGCCGTGCCCGCACCGGCCCGTCCCCCGCACATTCGGCGATCATGCGGGCGACCTGTTCCATGCCGACCGCGTCCTTGAGCCAGCGCTGCCCGTTGTCCAGGCGGCGGTGGTCGATGGGGCGCAGCAGCCGTGCGGCGTCCAGGACGTCGGCGAGGCGGTGCTGGTCCGGGTCGGCGTAGCGGACGGCGTTGGAGAGGACCGCGGTGGTGCGAGTGCGGTCGGCCAGGGCGAGGGTCCGGGCGGCCAGGCGCAAGGACCCCGGGCCGACGCTAAAACGCCTCTGGGCGATGACTTCCAGCCGCACCCCGCTGCCGAAGATCTCCAGCCAGGGAGCGAGCAGCTTCATCGCGACGTCCTCCCGGCCCGCCATCAGCGCCCGCACGGGCTCCGAGAGCGGACCGAGCAGCACCATCAGGCCGGGACCGCCGAACTCCCGCAGCGCCTCCCACGGCGCCACCGGAGCCGCTTCGGCGCGGGCGTGGGCGGCTGATGCGATACGGCACAGCCGGGCCCACCCCTCCCGGTTGCGCGCCAGAAGGGTGAACCGCAGCGGCGGCTCGACCACGTGCGCGCCCCCGCGCGCTGGTGCGCGACGGCGCTGGGCGGGCGGTGGCGGGGCGAGCGCCTCCACGGCGAGATCGATACCGAAGATCGGCCGGACTCCCTCGCGGGCACAGGCCTGTGCGAATCGAACGGTGCCGGTGACCGTGTCCCGGTCGGTGAGCGCGAGCGCCGGAATTCCGCGTTCGGCGGCCCGTCGCGCCAGCTGTTCGGGGTGAGCGGCGCCGTAGCGGGCGGAGTAGCCGGAGGCGACGTGGAGGTGGGCAAAACCCGTCATGCCACACCTCCACTGAACAGCCCCCTCGACACATCCGCCCGACGTTCAATCGCACGCTCGTTCGATAACTCTAACCCCGTCCGACTCGGGGTGGCGACTTATGTTCGAACGGCTGGTCGATTTATTGAGTGAGGCGTCCCACGTCCTGTCAGCTGGCAAGACGGCGTCTTGAGCCCGGGTGCGAGACGCCGTGGCCCGGCAGGGCTCTGCTCTGTCCGGACGCCGCATGTCCCAGGAGCGGCGCTGCCCCTGCGCGTCTGGGCGCTCATTGGGTGCGCGAGCCGAGATCCTCGTACGATGCGGTGTCAGTGGAAGCGGCTACGGTGGGCAGCACACCGGAAACTCGGGGAGGTGTGACGCGGATGGCGGCCAGCGCTGAACACTTGAAGGCCCTCGTCCGGGCGCACGCCGAGGCGGATGACGACCGCTTCTACAGCATTGCCCTCCAGGTCGCGGCCAAGTCCGCGCGGCAAGGGCACGGCAAGTTCGCGATCGAACTGCGCGATCTTGTCGAGTTGATGCGGCAGCAGGGCGCCAAACCCGTGGGCGCGGTCGGCCCCACCCCGGTGGTCCAGCCCCGCGGGGAACTGGCAAACCTCCTCAGCGCGGGGTACCACGAGCTCCGGCTCGACGACATGACCCTCGGAGCGGAACTTCGGGCCTCCCTGGACCGGGTCCTGCATGAGCAGCGGCAACGCGCCCGGCTGGAGCGTTTCGGCTTCACGCCGGCGCACCGGATCCTGCTTTCCGGTCCTCCCGGCACCGGAAAGAGCATGACGGCGGCGGCGCTGGCGGGGGAATTGTCCCTGCCGCTGTTCACCATCCGTCTGGACGGGCTGATCAGCCGTTTCATGGGCGAGACCGCCTCCAAGCTGCGGCAGGTCTTCGATGCCGTGGCGCAGACACGTGCGGTGTACCTCTTCGACGAGTTCGATGCGCTGGGCGCCCAGCGTGCCGTCGGCAACGACGTGGGCGAGGCGCGGCGCATCCTCAACTCCTTCCTGCTGTTCCTGGACGAAGCGCCGTCGGAGAGCCTCGTCGTGGCGGCCACCAACCATCACGAGATCCTGGACCGGGCCTTGTTCCGGCGCTTCGATCTGGTGATCCCGTACGATCCGCCGACACCGGAACAGGCGGTGGAGGTGATGCGCCGGAGGCTCGCCGGAATGGACACCGACGCAGTACGGTGGCCCTCTGTGACTGAGCGTGTGGCCGGGCTGAGCCATGCGGAACTGGTGAAGGCTGCCGAGTCCGCCGCCAAGCAGGCCATCTTGGGGGGTGCCGACATGATCGACGATCGTCTCTTGCTGAATGCTCTGGGAGAGCGGCACGCCCTGCACCATGCCTGAGCCACACACGTCACCCCGCACCCCACACCTCCTCGTTCCCTGGCTGGCCCGCGCCCTGACCCCTAAGCCCCCACGACCGGGCACCAGCGGAAGCACTGCGGACCGTCCTGACCGGCAGGGCCACGTGTCCCGCCTGATTGACGGTCTTGAGCAGGCCGACGCAGAGGCAGTAGAGGCCCGCGACGACGTCCCCGAGCCCTATCGGGCGGACGGTTTCGCCATCCGGATCGAGGCCGCACCCGGGCAGGATCTCAAGCTGGAGGCTCTCGACAACTCCGGCCTGACGCTGATGAGCGTGCATCCGAAGACCGACGAGCGCCCCGAGGATGCCCTCGTGTGGCTGCCGTACGAGAAGGTCCCGGCCTTCTCCCGCCGCATCCAGCAGTTCACTCAGGACACTGGAAGCGGTGCGGCCAAGCAGGCGGCTCTAGTCGCCAACATGGAGACGATCCAGCGGGCCCTCTTCGAGCACCTGTGGCAGGAGGATGGCCCACTGCCGTCACTGGAGGAACGCCGTTGGTGGGAGCTGTGGTTCGACCCGCAGATCGTCGAGTCCGACCCTGTCACGACCCTGCGGGAAGTGGCGGCGGAGCGGCAGTGGCCGATGACCGAGATGGCCATCGCCGTCGGGGAACGCCTCGTCGCCCACGTGGAGGCGTCCGGCGAGGAGCTCCAGGCACTCTTGGTCACCAACGCCTGCCCGGTGGAGATCCGCCGGCCCAGTTTCGCCCAGCAATTGCACGCTGTGGACCGTTCCATCCAGAAGGACCTGGTGGACGACCTCATCGAGCGTGTGGAACCGGCACCTGTTGAAGCCCCTGTCGTCTGCGTCCTGGACACTGGCGTCAGCCAGGAACACCCCCTCCTCAAAACCTCATTGCACGAGCGCGCACACAGCGCTCTCCCCCTGCAGACGCCGGCCGACCGGCACGGGCATGGCACCGAGATGGCGGGGATCGCCCTCTACGGGGATCTCGCTGCTTCCCTGGAGAGCCGGGAGCCCGTCGTGCTCCGGCACGGCCTGGAGTCCGTGAAGATCCTTGACGGCACACCGAAGATCGCGCCCCATCCGCGTACGTATGCGGAGGTGACCGCGAATGCCGTGGCGACGGCGGAGATCGAAGGGGTGAGCACGGGCCCGCCGCGTGCCCGGGTCTTCTCCATGGCCGTCACCCGCCAGTCCGGGGAGGGCGAGAACGGCGTCGACGGCACGCCAACCCTGTGGTCCGCCGCCCTGGACGCGCTCGCCGCCGGAACCGACGTCACCGCCCACGACGACCGCATCGAACTGATGGGGGCTCCGGACCCGGCCGCCTCTCGACTGATCGTGGTCAGCGCCGGCAACATCCGGAACCTGACCCCGCAGCAGATTCGTACGCCCGAAGGGCGCCTGGACCACCTGACCATGTGCGACACGTCGCGCATCGAAGAACCGGCCCAGGCACACAACATCCTGGCCGTCGGCGCGTTCACCGAACTCGCCGAGGTACCGGCAGACCCGTCGTTCGCAGGGTTCCGCGCACTCGCTGCACCCGGTGAACTCTCGCCCTTCAGCCGGACGTCCGTCGCGCTGACCGGAACGTCCGCAGTGAAGCCGGACATCGTCATGGAGGGCGGCAACCTCCTGGTCGATCCGGGAGAGTCGCTGCTGGATTCGCACGATGTGGTCAGAGTGACCACGACCGACAAGAACCCGTACCGGCTGATCTCGTCCGCGAACGCGACCAGCGCCGCCACGGCCCAGGCAGCCAGACTCGCCGCACTGGCCCATGCCGCCTATCCGGACCTGTCGGCAGAGGCCGTCCGCGCCCTCCTGGTCCATGAAGCACGCTGGACCTCCGCGATGAAGGGGGACGGGCTGTACAAGCGCACCGGCACCCCCAAGCTGACAAAGAAGCAGCTGATGAGACAGGTCATTCGTCGGTACGGCTGGGGCGTCCCCACCGAAGAGCGGGTGCTGTCCAGCGCTTCAAATTCCGTCACCCTCATCGTGCAGAACAAGCTGGTCCCCTTCCGCCGGGACCGAAGCGGCGGCGCACGCCTGGCCGAGCTGCAGCTCCACGAACTCCCCTGGCCGTTGGAGCAATTGAGGGATCTGGGCGCGGCCACAGTCGAGCTGCGGGTGACGCTGTCATACTTCATCGAGCCGAACCCGGGCCGCCGGGGCATGCGCGGCCGCTACACCTACGCCTCCCACCGGCTCCGCTTCGCCATCAAGTCACCCCAGGAGACCGTGGACGGCTTTGAGCGGCGCATCGCCGTGCAGGCCGAGACCGAGACCGACGCCCCCTCCCACGCGAAGGCGTTCGAAAGCGACACGAACTGGCTGGTCGGCCCCCAAGGCCGGAACCAGGGATCCCTGCACTCCGACATCTGGCAGGGCTCCGCGACCGAGCTGGCCGAGTGCGGCGTCCTGGCCGTCTTCCCCTCCGGCGGGTGGTGGAAGACCCACAACCGTGCCGACCGAGTAGGCCTCCCCGTCCGGTATGCGCTCCTGGTGTCCCTGACTACGCCAGAGGTGGAGACCGACCTGTACACGCCGATCGCAAACCAGCTCGACATCCCGGTTCCCGGCGCCCCACAGGCTCGCAGCGACATCACCGCAAGCACGCCGGTACAGACGGAGATCAGCTGATGACCGGCAACTCCGAGGCCAGTCAAAGGACGGGGTGTGGCCAGCAATAAATACGGGGCCCTGTGCGCCGCCGATCTGTGCGTGACTTACGTGCCACCCGGCGGCGGCGTCCTGTTCCGCGGCGAGACGGGCTGGCTCACCTATTGCCCTGACGACGACCCGGCTCTCGCCCCACGCCGCTGGTCGGCCAATCCTGATGACCACGACCACGAACCGCTCGTGACCTTCCTCCTTGCTCGCCTCGACGAGGAGGAGGAAACGGCCGGGGCCGCTTGGATCACCGACTGGCGGCACTGGCCGGCCCGTAGCCAGAGGGTGGTCGACGACCACAACGAACTGGTTGTCGCATGCCCGTCGCGCGATGTCGCCGACCATATCGCCACGTGGAGTCCGACGGCGGTCATAGCGAAAGTCGAGGCTCGACGCCTGGTGCTGGACCTGTACGAACAGACCGCTGTGGGCCCCGCACGAGATGCCCTCCGCCACGCAGTGCAGGCACTCGCCATGCCCTACCGCAACCATGCGGACTACGACATCACCTGGACACTGCGTGAACACCTGTGATCGCCGTCCGCACGAACTGTTCCGAGCCCTGTGCCCCGTCTGAGACAGCAGGGCCTCCTTGATGCTCGTGTGCTTCCCGGCACCAAGCCGCCAAGAAGCCCTGCCCCCAGCCGTCGCCACTCAAGATCACTAACCCGAGATCTCTGGTCGCTCAGAAACGATTACACGCCCGAGAGGGCAACAACTTCTGACTGGATCCCCCACCCCGCTTCCTAGCGATTCATAGCGATTTTGCAGCCCTGCTCGCACGTGCTGTCGATGGCCCACACCGCAGCCGGCTGTAGGTGCCTCGCCGTACCGCTTCGGCAGATGGCCCCACGGTGTATCGGTCTGAAATTGAAAAGCGATCGCATGCACGAGAAGCAGGGGGCGTACCCCGAAGCCGTAGCCCAGACGCACGCCGACTTCGTCGGCCTCCAAGACGCCGACGACATCCCCTGCCCTCGCCGAGTCCGCATCCGACGCCCGGACGACCCGCTCGCTCCGAAACCGCCCAGACCGTGATCAATCTCAGCGGTACTTTCTGTGCCACAACTGCTCACACCCGAAGAGGCCCGCGGATTCAGGGACGTCTGACGGTGACTTTTGACCTCGCCGTGGCTGCACCCCGGTTTCATCCGGCAGGTAGGCGTACCTCTCCCACTCCTCACCGGCGAATACGTCACAGCGGGGCGGCCACTGGACTGGCCCCGATTCCGGGTGCACTACCAGCGTGTCGTGAAGGGCAGACGGCAACGGGTGCATCGGCAGGCCTTCCGCAACCCGAATCAGCTTCGCCACGAACGAGTCGACCTTGAGCACCGACTGATAGCTGTGCATTCCGCCACCGTGGTCCATCCGCTCGAAGACGATCCTGTGGAACGGCTCGCGCTGTGTGGGCGCCGGCTGGTAGCGGGCCAGAGCCATGACCATCCGAGACCCCAAAGCCTTATTCCGATAGAGAGCCCGCGGGTCCTCGATCCCGATGACCTCCAGCGGCGGCCGCTTGCCGCCGTAGTGCTTGCCGAAGTAGGCAACCATCAGCTTCATCGCCGACCATAGCGCCACCGTCTTCTGATGCTCGGGGGTGAGGGCGACCGGCAGGCCCTTGATCATCTGCACCAGGGGCTTGCGCACGGCCGTCTCAAGGCCGGACATCCATCCGTCGTTGCAGCTTCCGCAGACTACGGGCGCCTGACTGGTGAAAGGGCCGCCCTGCTTCCGGCCGCCTTCGATCCGCTCTTTGGGACCGTTACCGGCGGGGCTGTCGTACTCGAAGCGACTGCCTGAGTAGACCGGCTTCTTGGCCAGTTCGGGGAACTCCGCCCTCATCCACCGGGGGAGGATGTGTTCCTTGGTCATCTTCCGGTTCTCGCCGCAGAACAAGCAGTCCATGGCGACCACCATAGGAGGGGCGCAGCCAAGGTGAGGTCGAAAGCCAGATGTACGCATTTCCTGCGGCGACGCCAGCGCGAACAGGGACTACAGCGCGGAAGATCCACTCACGGCGGCTTCTGACCTCACCTTGGCTGCCCCCCTGTTCAGCGTCCTGCCCCATGAGGACTCGTGCGGAGTCCGCGTAGCGCATGGCCGCGAGGTCGAAGACTCAGGGAGGCTCAGAAAAACCCACGGGATGTCGCACACTCCGCAGGGCTATACGGATGTTCTCATTCCGACTGAACCGACACTCTCCCGGACACCCCTAACTGACCTGCATTTATTGACCTTTCATGAATCATGCGGTTTTATTTTCACTCTGTGGCCCCACTGGACCCACCCTCAGGACCGATCGAGGCGGCATGGCACGAATCAACCCAGAAGACGCCAAGGGGAACATGATCTCCTGCGGATTATGGCCCATATCGGAGTTCAAGAACACCCAAGTCAAGTGGCTGTGTGTCTGCATGGAATGCGGTGATTACGTCACCCCCAGATACAACAACGTCGTCAACAAAGGGGCGGGCGGCTGTAAGAGTTGCGGGACCAAGAAGAGGGCGAAAAGTCAGCGCCTTGACCCAGTCGCAGCGAAAGAGCGAATGATCAGGCAAGGGGTATGGCCGGTCTCGGAGTTCCCGAACACCTTGACTCCGTGGCTATGCGTCTGCATGGCATGCGGGGAGTTCGTCACCCCGACATATGCAGGCGTAGTCACTAGTGGGCAAGGGGGGTGCAAGTACTGCGCCATCGCAGCGAGAAAGACCGCCGCAGGCGAAGCGAAAGGCCGGATGATCGAACGTGGGGTCTGGCCTGTCGAGGGCTTCAAGAACACCAGTACTCCGTGGCTTAGCGTCTGCATGACTTGTGGTCGCTTCGTGAAGCCGACCTATAACTCCGTGGTAAATCGAGGGAACGGTGGGTGCTGGTCTTGCGGGCGCAAGAACGTGGACCCGGTTAAGGCAAAGGCGGTAATGGTCGCTCAGGACCTTTGGCCTATCGCCGACTTTCCCGGGACCAGTGCGCCTTGGCCGTGCGTGTGCATGAAGTGTGGCGAGTTCGTCAAGCCCCGCTATGCCGGGACCGCTTATCGTGGTTCTCGGTGCAAGTTCTGCTCCATGAAGGCGGTCATCCCCGAGAGGGCGAAGGCCAATATGATAAAGCGAGGTTATTGGCCTCTCGCCATTTTCCCCGGAACGAGGGTATCTTGGCTCTGCGCATGCATGGAGTGCGGCGAGTTCGTCAGGCCTCGATATTCCAGCATCGTGAGCTCCGGCCAGGGCGGCTGCTCAAACTGTGCGACGAGTGGTTTTCGCGGAGACCAACCTGCGTTGATCTATCTCATGGTTCACTATGCCATGCAGGCGTCGAAAGTCGGGATCTGCAACCTTGACACCGGACGCATAGATAAGCACAGGCGAAACGGGTGGGTGCTCTGCGAGACTTACCAGTTCGATCTGGGCGTTTATGCGCGTGCGGCAGAGAAGGCGACTGTTGCTCTTTGGCGAGCCCGCGGAGACGACTGGCAACAAGCCCTCTTCTCGGAAGAGGAGAAGTACGACGGCTTCACGGAGACGGTCTCGCTGATTCGCGCGGACAGCAGCTTGACGTCGCCGGACGCACTCTGGGCCGACGTGCTGACCTCCATCAAGGACCTCGGGCTTTAGCTGAGTGTTCAGGCGCTGCGCCGAGACGGCTATCACGGCGACCTCACCCTCATCGGGACGAACCGCATCCGCCGTACGACCGCCCCCCTTGTCGAAGCAACTACTCACCGGCGAGTGGCGCGTCGGCCGGGTGGCGCTCCGGTCGCCGACGGCCCTTGACGCGCTCGGTCTGGAGCGGCGTACCCCCGCCGCCGCGACCGGCCTGGATCCTGCGGACCGCGTGGTTCAGTTGTCGGACGGGACACAGGCACCGTACGACGGTCTCATCATCGCCACCGGCGTCCGTCCTCCTCGTTTGCCCGGCGAAGGAGCCCATGTTCTGCGCACCCCGGACGACACCCTGGCCCTGCGCGCCGAACTCAGGCCGAGTAGACGCCTGATCGTGGTGGGCGCGGGCTTCCTGGAGGCGGTGGCGGCCGCCACCGCACGGCGTCGGGGTTGCTCCGTGGTCCTGCTCGAACCGGCATCCGTGCCGTCGGCGCACGTGCTGGGCGAGCCGGTGGGGAGGACGCTGGCGCAGGTTCACCTGGATCATGGCGTCGACCTGCGCACAGGCGTCACGGTCACCGAAGCGTCGGCCGCGGGAGTGCGACTCGGCAACGGCGAGCTGATCGAGGGCGACGCGGTGTTGGTGGCCGCCGACTCGCTCCCGAACACCGACTGGCGGACCGGCAGCGGCCTCCCCATAGGCGACGGTGTCGTATGCAATCAATACCTGGCCGCCGCGAACGACGTGTACGCGGCCGGGGATGTCGCCCAGTGGCACAATCCGCTGTTCGGCACCACTATGCGTATCGAGCATCGCACCAACGCTGCTGAACAGGGCATGGCCGCCGCGCGCAATCTCCTGCGCGCTGACGCCCGCAAGCCGTTCGGGCCGGTGCCCTACTTCTGGTCAGACCAGTACGACATGCGGATCCAGGACTATGACACTCCTCGAGAGCACGATGAAGTTGCTTTGGTGGAGGGCGACTTGGCCGATCGACGCTTCGTCGCCCTCTACCGTACGGCGGACCGGCTGACCGGAGCCCTGGCCATCGGACTGCCGCCAAAGGCCCTCCGCCCATGGAGGTAGGCCATCCCTGCACGCGCATCGTGGGCGGAGGTCGGAACAACGGTGTAGAGATTGGCATCCGACGCTGATCGGTCCTCCCCATCCAGCCCGGAGAAACTTTACGACTGGCCGGTGTTCTCGTGGGTATCGAGCCAGGACAGCCCTCCAAGGTCAAGGCGAGTACGGGCCCGGGTGACAGCGACGTACGCCAGGCGAGCTTCGCTGTCACTGACGGCGGGTGGGAGGTCGCCGGGGGTGCCGGGTGAAAGCGGCTCAAAGTCGTCGGCGATCTTCACTTGGGCCCATTCCCGGCCCTTGGCCTTATGGGCGGTGGAGACGGTGATCTCAGCGGTCTCTTCCGGGGCTAGGCGGGCGACCGCTGTCAGGATGGCGTCGGGGCCGTGGGTGTCGACCAGGTCGACGAGCGGCTGCAGGTCGCGGCCGCTGGGGTCGTGGGTGGCGTAGTCCTGCAGGTCGCTCCAGGTGGTGAAGAGGACCAGTTCGGGGTGGTGGGTGCGGCGACCTTCCTTGAGGTCCTTGGCGGCTTGAGCCAGGGTGCTCAGGTTCTGGCCGCCGCCGACCAGGGCGACGCGCAACCCTGCGGACATGAGGTGCATGACCTGAGCCATCGCCCCGACGTTGGTGCGGCACAGCACCGCATCGGGCCGCTGGACGGGGCCGATTTCGGTGGGAACGGTGTCGGTTCCGGTCAAGCGGAGCGGTGCATCGGCAAGGGCGAGCCAGCGGTTGGCCTCGGTGGCGAGGTGAGGGCCGAAGCGGAAGGACTTGGAGAGGGTGAAGTGGGTGCCGTCAAAATCGGACATGACGTCTTTGGCGCCGCGCCAGTGGTAGATGGCCTGGGCGGAGTCGCCGACCAGGACGAGCTGGGCGTGCTCGCGCTGGTTGAGGAAAACCTGCTCGACGACTGGGTTGGTGTCCTGGGCCTCGTCCAGCAGGAGGTAGTCCGCGCCGATGGTCGGCCGGGTCAGCGCCCAGATCTTGAGGTAGTGGTCGTGATCGAAGCGGACGGCGCCATCGTCGAAGTGCTGGAGGTCGATCCACGCCCGCTGGGCGAACGGGAGCAAGTGGCTGGAGAGTTCAGCGTGATGGTCCGCATCTTCCAGACCGCGCAGACGCGGCACATGACGGTTGGTGATAGTCACGTCAGCGGTGTGGCAGTAGTGGGCGACTGTGCGCAGAACGGCGTTGGCGAGGGCTCTTTGGGAGATCTCCCGCTTACCGAATCGCAGAGGCTTGGTCAGGCCGAGGGCGTGACCGGTCTGCCAGGCAGGGCGGCGGGGTGCATTTAGACGACGGGTGTAGCGATGGCCGATTCCGGCGAAGGCGAGGGCGTGGGCGGTCCTGCAGGTGACCGTGGCAGGAAAACGAGTGCGGGCGTCGGCTGCGATGGCCCGGTTGTAGGCGAGGTAGCGGCCGCGTCGGCCGGTGCGGTGGGCGAGCATGGCCAAGGTGCTGGTCTTCCCCGTGCCGGCACCGGCCTGAAGAGCCAGATGCTTGTCTTGGGCGAAGGCGTCGGCGGCGGCGCTCTGTTCGTCAGTGGGGTTCATGGGGCGAGTCCTTGGGGCTGGGAGTGTTCCAGTGCGTGGGCGCCGGTCAAGATCCACGTGGGGTGGTGCTGTCCTGGAGAGGGCGCGCTGCCACTTTGAAGCGCGTTCCGCCGGGTGGGCGCGTTCGGTCATGAAGGGGGCAGCTGTAGCGGTCTCCCACAGGGCCGGGCACGACTCTGCCCGTAGCCCCGGACACACCCTCCGCCCCTAGGTGTCGGCGGCCTGCTGGAGTTCTCGGGGGGGGGGGGGCGGGGCGGGCAGCATGTGTACCAAGGCGTGGCAGCGCGTGGTCACGCCGAGGGATGGCTGTCGGCGTGCGGCAGGCGACTGCGGATATGAGCGGCATGGCGCAGCGGGTTGAAGACTTGCCAGCCGCTGCGGTTCAGGTCCGCACGGACATCGGCGTGCTCGGGGCAGAGCTGGGCACGCCAGCGCTGCTGTTCGTCGGCAGGGACGCGGGTGAGGTCGTAGACAGCCAGGACTCGGGCCGGGGGGTCCGCTGCGCCACGTTGATGTCGGAGGGGCGCCAGCGTCCAGTCCCCGGCCGGAGCGCGCGAGCTCAGCACGCAGTGGACGCAGCGCTGGTGGCCGTGTCCGATGCGGGCAACGCACCGGATATGTGCAAGGGCAGCATCGCCGAGGTAGCGGCCATGGAGGAGTTGGACGACCGGGCGAACCTCGCCAGGGGGTGGGGCAGCTTCGGAGGCAGAGGGTGTGGTGCAGGAGGTGGCGTCGACGAGTCGGCGACTGCGCACGGCGAGTTGACGGCGCAGGTCTTGAAGGGGGCGGCTGGCGTCCGTGGTGGGGGTGCTGGCCGGACAGAGGACGACGTGCGGGATGCGACACCAGGCCTGGCCGCCGGAGTGGGGGTGGGCGATGCCGCTGCTGAGATGCCAGCGGCAGTGCGTGGGGACATGCGGGGTGGGCAGTTCGGTCGGGTGCAGCGCGATAAGCCGCTGGTTGCCGCACGAGTGCCAGGTGATCGGGTTGGCGCACTGGCGGCAACGACCGGCCCGCGGTGGGGCGCCGGGGCCGTGGACGGTCATGCCGGACGTGGGACGCGCGGGGCGCTGCTGGGCGCCCGGGCGGCGTGCGGGATGGGAACGCATGGCCGCGACGGTGACAGGCGCCGCAGGCAAAGGCCACGCAGGATCAGCAGGGGTCCCGCGTTCGGAGCAATAAGAGGAAACACACGACCACTTCGGGAACTGGTGTGCGCACAGTCCTCGCCTTTTCGGGTGATCCCAGTTGGGCTCTCGCGGCGCCCGCCTGGATGGGTCAGCTCGGCGGGATGCCGGGTGGGGTGTGGTCGGAACACAGGGCACCCAGCAGCCGGTCGAGGGGGACGTCGAAGGCGTGGGCGAGCGTGTGCCAGGTGGTGATGGTGCCAGTGGTGCGGCCGTGTTCCAGGTCGATGAGAGTGCGCCGGGACAGGCCGGTGCGGCCCGCGAGTTCGTCGTAGGTCCACCCGCGTTCACCCCGCAGGCGCGCGAGTTCGACGCGCAGCGCCGTGAGGTCGGGGTCGGGCGGAAAGATCGTCACCCCACCATCCGATGGTGCAGACCTCTGCCCTGTCAGTGTAGACCTCTGCACTATTTGCTAGGGAAGGGGTGACATTCTCCGAAGCGGGATCTGGCCCGCAGCACAGACAGGAACGGAGACGGCGGGCCCGATGAGGCTCTCGACCCCTGACACGGCGCGGCGCGTGTGGACCGTGGAGGTGCGCCCGCACCGGAACGGGCCGGTACTGGCCTGCCCTCAATGCCCACTTCCACGGGAGGCCTTGGAGGCCAAAACAGTGCGCTCGGCAGCCCTGTCGCATCTGGCACGGCACGCCCGGCACGATGTACTGCCGATGCACTTGCGGACCTGCCAGTGCCGGGAGCGCGGCTGTGGCTGGCATCGGCGCCACCGTGGCTGTCACGGACCGGTCCGACTCGCACTCACCGCAAGACAGGGCGGCCGCCTGTGGCGCCTGGCCGACGTATGCACCGCGTGTGCCGCCGCCACTGCGCACACAGCGGTCGTCCCCGAGAACACACACCGCTCGGCCGTGTCGAACCCATGCTCCCGGCTGGCTCAGCCGCCACGTGACGCCACAGCCATGCACGCAGACGCTCAGGCGCGGGTGCGCCGGATGCTTGCCTATCTCGCCTCAGCTCTCCCTCAGTCCTGCTCCCCCGGCGCCCGCCTACTGGCTCTGCAGTGCGCACTGCGTACCGACAGTCGCGGCGAGGTACGCCTGCCGAACGGACTGCTGCGCGGCATGCGCCTGCACCAACGCGCGGACCTTTGGGATGAGTTGGAGTGCGCCCACTGGTTGCGCCGCAGCGCCCGACGCCCGGTGCAGGCCCGCCTGCTCGACGCGGCAATGCTGGCGCAACCCCACCGTCAGCAGCGTGTCCGGGCCGCACATTGGGCGCTTCACCCGCTCCCGCATCCCAGTCCCCGCACGCTGTCCAGTGCCGTCCAACTCGCTGCCCTCGCCCTGGCCGCCTCCACCCGCCCCCACGGCACCGGCGCAGCCGAGAAGGAGACCCTCACGTACCTATGCGGCCAGACCCCCGAGCAGCTGAGTTGCCTACTCGACCAGCTGGCAGACGCACGTCTGCTGGCATCTTGGTGCTGCCCCCCTGGGGAAGCAGAGATCGCATGGCAACTGCCGGATCCCTCGCACCGCGTACTCGGAAGTCAGCCGCGAAAAGAGGCGCAGAGCGTTCAGGCGCTCGGCGGCATGGGGTCGCCGTCACTGATGATTGAGAAGGCATCGCCGCCACAGGATCACGGGCACGCGTCAGAGTCGAGGTCTCCTGGTTCGTCGACGGATCCGACAAAGAGGACGGCCCTCGGCGCTCACACCTCGTCCGTGCCCGCGAAGTCCGCAACAAGAACCTCGAGCGCGTGCGTCTCGCCTGTGATGCCCCGGCCTCCCTCACAGACGCAGGCATAGCCGCCAGCCGTACGCCTGGCGGTGCCGGGCTTCGGTCGTCCGCGCGGCCGTGCGTGCGTCGCAGACCGTCGAGGTGCACGGCATCGCGCCGGGCGGGACTCCACCAGCAGATCGTGACGGGGAGCCATCCCCGGAGCAGATGCGGCACTCCTCGACGTCATGCCGACATGAGCATTGCCGGCCCCCTACGGCCGCTGCACCCGCACGGCCGCACGGATCGCCTCTCGGATCCGATGCTCCACAGTGCCGTCCTGCGTCAAGCCGGAAAAGTGCCGCGCCGAGCCTGGGTGATCTCGCAGGACTGTCGCTACGAGCTGCGCCGCCTGGCCCGACAATGAGCGCAGCCAAGGCGCGATGCGGTCTTGGGCTCCCCACTGATCCCACGCGGCATCCCAGGTGCACATCGTGCGGGCAGACTCTTCGAGGAGGTCCCAGTCCTCCTTAGCCGCGGCGAAGTTCGCAATGGTGTGCAGCCAGACAACGACTCGGGCAGCCTCAGCGAACTGGACCCGATGCGTGCCGTGACCATCGGCATGGTCGGCCAAGGCCTTGAAGAGGCGATCACTCCATTGAGCGTTGCGGGACAGCCACGGCCCCGCCTGTTCGGCCGAGAGCGCAGTGAGCGTGCGGGCATAAAGCTCATAGTCCTCAGGGTGGTCTGCGATCAGTTCGAGCAGGGCGGTCACCGCTGCCGGGTCACCGGCGCGCGTCCGTTCCCACAGCCGTTTGGCCTGTTCGATCGGCGGCTCCGCCGGTTCGGTGAACTCCCGGTTGATCAGGCTGCGGAGGTCCTGAATGCTCTGTGGCCGCTGCACGGGGTCGGGATGTGTCGCACTGCGGGTGATGTTCCTCCAAGGCCCGGGCCCGGGCAGGAGTTGCATGTTCATCTGTGGATACTCGCCTTTGAGCGCCCAGGCAATGACCCGGCCGATGCCGTAGATGTCGGCAGCCGGAGTGGCTTCGTGCGCGGCGACGAAGAGCTCAGGGGCCGCGAAGCCCTCCGTCCCAATCTCGACGCCGGTGCGCCCCGCCTTCGTCGTCTGGCCTCTCGGCCGCCGGACGATCCCCCAGTCCGCGAGGGTCCAACGACTGTCCAACATAAGGATGTTGGAGGGTTTGACGTCACGGTGGAGCCAGTCATGAGTATGAGCAAGTTCCAGGACATCCATCAGTGCCTCGACCAAGGCGCGCAGGTGGACAGGGTCTTTAAGGTCGTCGCACCGGTCTTCCGCGGTCCCCTGCGCCATGGGCATGACGAGCCACCCGTCCTTCGGGTTGGAGTCGAGGATGGGCATGTAGTGGGGGTGGCGCCCGAGTAGCTGAGAGACCTCAATTTCTCGTCGCATCCGAGCGGCTGGCGTTTCCCACTGCGACTTCCGGCGCTTGAAGGCGACTTCGACGCCCGTCGACTTATGTACTGCCCGAAAGACTTGTGCCTGACCGCCCTCTTCCATGGGGAGCCGATCAAGGCGGTAGTCCTGGCGGTTGCCTCCAGCTTGAGCGCGCAGCAGGTCGTGGGCGGTCAGAGCCTCACCTCCGGCAGCCGACGCGCGATTGGGCGTCAGTTGGGTCGACCCCTGGATCATTGGGCGCGCCCGGACCGGGATGCGGCGCCCTCCGTAGATGGAATAACCGCTGATGGAGTCAACGGGCTTGAGCTGGTAACCGTCCCTCGCAAGAAGGGAGTTGACGATCTCCAGGAGCTCCTGCAGCTCGTTGGAGTCGGTTCGCACAACGGGGTGGAGCATCTCGGCGAGGAACCGCAGGAGGACCGCGTCCGGTCCGCGGCCCAGCCCGAAGCGCTCGTCCGTGAAGACCCAGTCCTCTTCCCAATCGAAGTTGTTGACGCGGTGCTGATAGATATCGCCCTCAGCCGTGGGAAAGCGAGTGTCGTAGCTTTCCAGCGCCGACAGATCGAAGATCCGCTTGAGGAACTCCGGCTCTTCCAGCCTTCCGGACCAGTCGACGTTCCGAAGGCGCAAGGTGTCGAAGAGCCGCATGCGGGTGACCTCGGTGATGCGAGCCCGTTTGCCATCTGTGCGGATGTCATGCGGCTGAAATAGCGCCGACGTCTGCCCTATCTCCATCGCCTGCCGCCAGTTCGCGTCCGGGTCGGGAAGCGCCGGCTTCACGAGGATTCGGTCGACATGGCCGCGACCGTTCTGACCGGCCACTTCGGCGATCGTCGGCAGCAAGTGGTCCAAGACCTCGTCGTCAAAGCTCGGTGAGTCCACCGCGTCCACGTAGAAGACGGCTGCCCAGTAGTAGTCGTGCCAGTTGGTCTCCGTCGTGTACCCGTCCTCCGTCTGCTCGAAGTCCAGCCTCTCGACTGCGCGGAGCAACTCGGTCGCCCCGACATCTGCTCGAGCAGAGAAGATCGCAGCAGCCTGCGCGAGCACGCGCTCCCCGAGCTGCTCCTGTTCGCCGTCCATTGTCTGCGCCCCCTTGCGCACGCAGCCAGACATGGTCCGCGCCCATGACAGCAGTGCTTGCAGCACCGACGCGGCCAGTCGGCATCCTCCCCCACAACCTGCCTTCCGCCCATGCAGAAGGAGAGTCAGCTTAATCCGGTGGGGCCGGGGGACGAAGGGGCCCGGCTGTGGCGCTGGGGCGACGAACCCTGATCCCTGGTCAGTATCGGTATCCATTGGTCACCTGGAAGACCGGTGCTACATATGCGTCAGCCCCCAGTTCTGCTGAACGGCTAAGGGCCGGACATTGCACGCTCGACACGACGGTCCACCAACCGATGAGTGCGGCGCCGAGCTCTTCTCGAGGAAGTGCTGCCCGGCGTACGGGTCCACGGATACAGGTGATCTCCAAGCGGGTCGGCCGGGGCACAGTTCCCTTCACCTCTTCCCTGTCGCAAGAGCGGCACGCCACACAGGCACCACAGGCCGCCGTGATGTCAACGACGACGGCCACCCTCAGCCTCCTGCCCCCGATTGAGGACTTGGCAAGGAGCGTTCTGCACGGCGCTCCGCTAGAGATTCTTGAGGCCGAACCGTGGGAGATCGAGTGGCTCAGCCCAGAGATCGTTGAGTTCGTTCAACAGAAGTGTCGGCCTGCTACGTGCCACCCCAAGAGGAAATGAGAGGATTCGACGGCTCGCACGTAGAGCCGTTGTGGCCCGTACGGGAGACGTTCTCCTGGCCACCTCGCGCCCTGAGGACGCTCAAAGACTTCAACACCTTCGCCCACCCGCTCAGGCAATGGCCGGCCGCTCCCTGAGTAGCCTGCCTGCGCGGCCAATTGATCTCTTAAATCGCTCGTCTAGTTCTACAGCGGCGGTTACCGTCCTGTCATGGACGACTCGCTCTCGTATGAGAGCTTCTACCAGGGGGCCAGAACGGCGGCCCACAGGGCCATGAGCGACCATGGCCGCCCGGAGTACGACGAGTTCGCTCTGCACGCCGGCGTGGCGGTCGAGAAGCTCGCCAAGGCGATCCTTGCCGCAAAGAACCCGGTCTACGTCGCGGAGATCAGCCACAACAGCGCGGACATGGTCATGCATCTCGGCGGACATGTTCAGTTGGACAAGAAGAAGGTCCGCACCGTCAGCGCTACCGAGGCCATCAGACGGCTTCGGAAGATAGGTGTTCTCAAGGCCGATACCGATCTCGACCTGCTGATCGAGATACGCAACGGCGCCGTACACGCCACCCCGGACAGCACCCTTGCCAAGGGGATGGTCTCCCCCCTCGCCCGGACGATCGAGACGCTGCTCATCGATGTCGGCAGGCCACTGGACGACTTCTGGGGACGGTGGACGAAGGCCGTCAAGGACGCAGTGGACGAGCAGAAGGACGCAGTCTTCCAGGACGTCCAACTCCGCATGAGTCAGGCTCGGCATCGCCTGGAGGATCGCCTCGAAGGTCTGCCCTTGCCCAACGAGATCCGACTCCCACCCAAGTGGTCCGGCTTCAGCTTCTTCTTCGGAGCGGCCGATCCCGATATTGACGGAGACACCGTTTCCGTGAATGGCGGTGCTGGCTGCCCAGCCTGTGGCAGGGAGGCGACGGTGACGGTGGGGCCCTCCTCCGACAAGGGCGCGGTCGCTGTGGCACTGACATGCCCGTGGTGCCAACTTCATCTCAACAGTCCAGAAGAGATAGAGGCATCGGAAGCCGACCTGGACACATCTCTAGAGGTTGCAGAAGCCGCCCTCCGCGGCGAATTGGACTAGAGGTTGTCCGGGCTTGCCGTAGCGGTTTGTGAATGCCCGGGATTGTCTTCAGACGGTTGATCGTCCGCTCGACGGTGTTGCGAGGCCGACGGGGCCTGTGAGCGTACGTTGCAGCAGCTTCAGACCACGGCGGAGGCGGCAGGTGAGATCGATTGGGCCGTCGCTGCCGCTTCGGCCTCGGGGCCTCTCACTGCGCAGTGCAATCGCCACCACTACACGTCGGCAAACCAGTGCGTATCTAGCTCGGACAAGCTATTGGCAGCAAGTGCGCACACTTCCTGGATCTGCTGGCAGCCGCTGCGCGATTGCGCGCACGTAGCCGGAACCTACAGGGGGTGCGGCGCAGCAGGGACGTGTCGGAGAGCAGCACTCCGCACGGGTGCATGGCGATCCCGCGCGGCAGCGCGTCGAGCGCCTCGACCAGGTCCCACATCCGGCTGCCGCCGTGCGCCTCCGGGTCGATGCCGCGCAGCTCAGGCAGCTCCCGGAGCGCGGAACGTGCGTCGCGGGCGCGGATGTGCGGGAAGGACTTCGCGAGCCGGTCCACCTCGGCCGGCTCCATGCCGAGGGCGAGGCCCACGTCCCGTACGGCGTGCCGGACCCGGTAGGTCTCCGGCATGGACACCGTGGCCACCCGCTCGGGTCCGAAGCGGTCCAGGATCGACCGGTAGACCTCCAGGCGGCGGGCGGACTCCACGTCGATGTCGATGTCGGGCAGTTCCATGCGCTGCTCGGACAGGAAGCGCTCCATGAGGAGCCCGTGTTCGACCGGGTCGGCGGTGGCGATGCCGAGGAGGTGATTGACGAGCGAGCCCGCGCCGGAGCCGCGCGCCGCGACCCGGATACCCAACTCGCGGGTATCGGCGACGACTTGGGCGACGGTGAGGAAGTACGAGGCGTAGCCGAGGCGTTCGATCAGGCCCAGCTCGTCCTCCAGACGCTCCCAGTACCGGCGCTTGTAGTCGTAGCGGCGGGCCAGCATCGCGGCGTCGCAGCGCGAGCGGAGCACCCGGTCGGGGGTGCGGCGGGCGGCGCCGACGAGGTCCGGTTCGGGGAAGTGCACGCGGCCGAGCCCCAGGTCGTCCTCGGGGTCGACGCGGCAGGCCGCGGCCGTGTCCTCGGTGACGGCGAGGAGGCGGCGCGCGGTGTTCTCGCGGTACCCGGCGGCCTCGGACACCTGCTCGGCGATGCGTTTCATGTCGGCGGCCGGCTTGAGCCAGCGTTCGCCGCTGTCGAGGGCGCCGCGCGGGTCGATCGGCACCAGGCGGCGCGCGGAGTCGAGCACGTCCGCGACCGGGCCCTGTCCGGCGTCGGCGTAGCGGACGGCGTTGCTGAGCACGGGGAGGATCCCCTGCTCCGCGGCGAAGCCGAGGGCGCGGGCGGCATGCCGCAGCGAGCCGGGTCCGGTGCCGCTCAGGCCGTGGGAGACCACCTCGACGCGCAGCGCCGCGCTGCCGTACCGCTCCCGCCAGGGCGCGAGGAGCCGGGCCGCGCGGTCCGGGCGTCCGGCGGCGAGCGCGCGGCCGACGTCCGAGTCGGGGCCGAGGAGGACGACGACGTGGTCCGCCCCCAGTACGCCCCACGACAGCAATGGCCTGCGGTTGTCCCCCGCGTCGCGGTGGGCATCGGTGACGAGCCGGCACAGTTCGGCCCAGCCGGCCGCACCGTCCCGGGCGAGGAAGGTGACGCGCTGCGCCGACTCGTCGACGAAGGCGCCGCCCCTGGCCGGTGCGCGCCGCCGTTCGGTGCGCTCGGCCGCCTCGGCCGGCGCGGCGACGGCGAGGTCCACCCCGAACAGCGGGCGGATGCCGGCCTTGCCCGCGGCCTTGGCGAAGCGGACGGCGCCGCCGAGGGTGTCCCGGTCGGTCAGGGCGAGGGCGTCGAGGCCGCGCTCGGCGGCCCGCTCGGCGAGCGCGTCCGGGTGCGAGGCCCCGTACCGCAGGGAGAAGCCTGAGGCGGTGTGCAGATGCGTAAAGCCCCGCATCCGGACCACCTCGCCACTACTCCCCCCTCTGTACGACCTGCCACACCAGCCTCATCAGGGCCGATGACCTCACCGTAAACCATGTTCGAATATTTGTGCGAGCCGAAACGGCCACCCGGAACCCGCCACCTGGAACCCGCCCCACCCGTTCGGCCCTCCCCGACTGCATGAGCGGGGGCCGCCCCCGAGCGTTGAGGCATGAAGTTCGCCGAAGAGTTCAAGAACGCCGTCACCCCCCGAGCCGCGCTCCTCGTCATCGGTGTCCTGGCTCTCCAGCTCCTGTTCATCACCTCCTACGTGGGGGCGCTGCACAATCCGAAACCGAAGGACGTCCCGTTCGGCGTCGTCGCGCCGCAGCCCGCGGCGGCGAAGCAGCTCGCGCAGCAGCTGGACAAGCTGCCGGGCTCCCCGCTCGACGCGCGGGTGGTCAGCGACGCGAAGACCGCGCGCAACCAGGTCCTGAACCGGGAGATCGACGGCGCCCTGGTGTTCAAGGCGAAGGGCGCGCAGGACACCCTCTACGTCGCGTCCGGCGGGGGCACCGTCCTGGCGTCCGCCCTCGAAGGCCTGGCCACCACGATCGACGCCCAGCAGCAGCGCACGGTGCGGACCGTCGACGTGGCGCCGGCGTCGGCGCAGGACTTCGACGGGCTCTCGGCCTTCTATCTCGTCGTCGGCTGGTGCGTCGGCGGCTATCTGTGCGCGTCGATCATGTCGATCAGTGCCGGGTCCAAGCCGGCGAGCCCGCAGCGCGCCGCCATCCGGCTCGGCTCGCTCGCGGTCTTCGCGATCGTGGGCGGCATCGGCGGCTCACTGATCATCGGCGACTCGATCCTGGGCGCGCTGCCGGGCTCCTTCTGGGGGCTTGCCGGGCTCGGCGCCCTGATCACCCTCGCGGTCGGCGCGATCACGCTGGCCCTGGAGGAACTCACGGGTGTCGTCGGCATCGGCCTCGCGGTGCTCCTCATCGTCATCGCGGGCAACCCGAGCGCGGGCGGCGCCTTCCCGCTGCCGATGCTGCCGCCGTTCTGGGAGGCGATCGGCCCCTGGCTGCCGCCGGGCGCGGGCACCTGGGCGGCCCGCTCCATCGCCTACTTCAAGGGCAACGACCTCACCCAGTCCCTGCTCGTCCTGTCGGCGTGGGCGGTGGTGGGCATCGCGGCGACGCTGCTGGTGTCGGGGCTGCGCGAGAAGCGCCGGGGCGCGCGGGCGACGGCGCCGACCGCCGGGTCCCACGCCGGACCCGCCGTGGGCGGCGCCGGATCCACCGCCGGGCCCTCCGCGTAAACCTTCCGCACCGCTCGGGCCCGGCCGGGCAGGCCAGCTCCGTCAAGCGGATGGAGCCGACCGCGCAGGCCCAGCTCGGTCCGCTCGGCCTGTGGGTCGCGATGACCTGCAACGGCTTCACGGGCCTCGTCGGCTGGAACCGGGTCGCGGGCTGGTCCGGGCTCGCCGCGACGGCCGGGGCGCTGTATCTGCCGGCCGGGCAGGTGATGGCGTCGACGTGGGGGCGGGCGGTGCTGCCGATGGGCCGGTTCCTGGCACCGCGGGAGCCCGCCGAGGCGTGACGGGGGACACGACTCGACGGGCTCGCTCCGGGGCCGCCGGGCGGCGGTGTTACGCGGTGGTTCCGTAGTACGCCTGCCGCATCAGCCGCTTCATGTCGTCGATCATCGGCATCCGTGGGTTGGCGGGCGCGCACTGGTCGGCGTAGGCGTTCATGGCCTGCTGCGGCAGGGCCTCCAGGAAGGCCGCCTCGTCGACGCCCGCCGCCTGGAAGGACGCCGGGATGCCGCACCGCTCGCGCAGCTCCTCGACGGCCCTCGCGTACGACTCCACGCCCTGCTCGGGGGTGGCGGCGGGCAGGCCGAGCATCCTGGCGATGTCCTGGAGCCGCTCGGGCGCCCGGTACGTCTCGGCCTTCGGCCACGGCGTCGCCTTGTACGCGACGGTGCCGTTGTGCCGGATGACGTGCGGCAGGAGCAGCGCGTTGGTGCGGCCGTGGGCGACGTGGAAGGTGTTGCCGAGGGTGTGCGCCATGGCGTGGACGAGGCCGAGGAAGGCGTTGGCGAAGGCCATGCCCGCGATGGTCGAGGCGTTGTGCATCTTCTCGCGCGCCTCGGGGGCCTTCGCGCCGTCCTTCACGCAGGCTTCCAGGTTCTCGAAGATGAGCCTGATCGCCTGGAGGCACTGGCCGTCGGTGAAGTCGTTCGCGTACACGGAGACGTACGCCTCGGTGGCGTGGGTCAGCGCGTCGAAGCCGGAGTCGGCGGTGACGGCCGGCGGCAGGTTCATCGGCAGCGTCGGGTCGACGATCGCGACGTTCGGGGTGAGCGCGTAGTCCGCCAGGGGGTACTTCTGGGCGGCGGCCGGGTCGGAGATGACGGCGAAGGGGGTGACCTCGGAGCCGGTCCCCGAGGTGGTCGGGATCGCGACGAGCTTCGCCTTCTCCCCCAGCTGCGGGAACTTATAGGCCCGCTTGCGGATGTCGAAGAACTTCTCCTTCGTGTCCGCGAACTCGACCTCGGGGCGCTCGTACATCAGCCACATGATCTTCGCGGCGTCCATCGGGGAGCCGCCGCCGAGCGCGACGATCGTGTCGGGCCGGAACTCCCGCATCGCGGCGGCGCCCGCCTGCACGGTCGCCAGCTCCGGGTTCGGCTCGACGTTGTCGATGACCTGCAAGGTCACCGCCGTGGGCCGGGAGTTGAGAATGTCGGTGATCTTCCGTACGAAGCCGATGTCGCTCATCGTCCGGTCAGTGACGACGGTGACCCGGTGCACGTCGTCCATCTCGGCGAGGTACTTGACGGCGCCCCGCTCGAAGTAGATCTTCGGCGGGATCTTGTACCACTGCATGTTGGTGTTGCGCCGCCCGATCCGCTTGATGTTGACGAGGTTGACCGCGGAGACGTTGTTGGAGACCGAGTTGTGGCCGTAGGAGCCGCAGCCGAGGGTCAGCGAGGGGACGAAGGCGTTGTAGACGTCGCCGATGCCGCCGAAGGTGGAGGGCGCGTTGACGATGACGCGGACCGCCTTGACGCGGCGCCCGAACTCCTCGGCCAGTTCCGGGGATTCGGTGTGAATGGCGGCGGAGTGGCCGAGGCCGTTGAACTCGACCATTTGGGCGGCGAGTTCGAGGCCGTGCCCGGTGTCGTTCGCCTTGAGGGCGGCGAGGACCGGGGAGAGCTTCTCGCGGGTGAGCGGTTCGCCGGGGCCGACCTCCGTGCACTCGGCGACGAGGATCGAGGTGTCCTCGGGGACCTCGAAACCGGCCTGTTCGGCGATCCAGGTCGCGGACTTGCCGACGACGGACGCGTTGAGCTTCGCGCCCGCGCAGTCGTGGCCGTGGGCGGTGGCGCCGAAGACGAACTCCTCCAGCTTGGCCTTCTCTGCGGCCGTCACCACGTGCGCCTTGAGCCGTCGCAGCTCGGCGATCCCGTCCTCGTAGATCTCCGCATCGAGGATCACGGCCTGCTCGGAGGCGCAGATCATGCCGTTGTCGAAGGCCTTGGAGAGCACGATGTCGTGGATGGCGCGCTGGAGCTTGGCGTCCTTGGCGACGTACGCGGGTACGTTGCCCGCGCCGACGCCGAGGGCGGGCTTGCCGCACGAGTAGGCGGCCTTGACCATGGCGTTTCCGCCGGTGGCGAGGATCGTGGAGACGCCCTCGTGGTTCATGAGGAGGCCGGTCGCCGCCATGGACGGCTCCGCTGTCCACTGCACGCAGTTCTCCGGCGCCCCGGCCTCGATCGCGGCGTCGCGCACGATGCGCGCGGCCTCGGCGGAGCAGTTCTGGGCGCTGGGGTGGAAGGCGAAAATGATCGGGTTGCGGGTCTTCAGGGCGATCAGCGCCTTGAAGACGGTGGTCGACGTGGGGTTGGTGACGGGGGTCATCGCGCAGATGACGCCGACCGGTTCGGCGATCTCGGTGATGCCGTTGAGCTCGTCGCGGGAGACGACACCGGCCGTCTTCAGGCCGCGCAGCGAGTTCACGACGTGTTCGCAGGCGAAGAGGTTCTTGACCGCCTTGTCCTCGAACAGGCCGCGGCCGGTCTCCTCGACGGCGGCCTTCGCCAGGTCGCCGTGGTGGGCGAGCGCCGCGAGCGACGCCTTCTTGACGATGTGGTCGACCTGTTCCTGGTCGTAGGTCTCGAACGCCGCGAGCGCTTCGCGCGCTCCAGCGACCAGTTCGTCGACCGTCCCCTCGATACCCTCGGCACCCTCGACACCCTCGACATCCACGGCAGGCTCCCTTTTCGTGCCTTTTCGCTGATGCCTCAATTCCACACCTTTACGTTCCACTGAGGTGTCGGAGAACGTCCTCGGCCCGTGGGACCAAGGTCCCGCACCCAAAGACGAAGGCCCCGCCCCCGGTCTCCCGGGGGCGGGGCCCAAAAGGCGTCGGCCGGTCAGCCGATTTCCGTGCCCGTGGCGGAGAGCGCCTCCGTCACCGGCTGGAAGAACGTCTCGCCGCCGGACGTGCAGTCGCCGCTGCCGCCCGAGGTGAGCCCGATCGCCGAGTCGCCCGAGAAGAGCGAGCCGCCGCTGTCACCGGGCTCGGCGCAGACGTCGGTCTGGATGAGGCCGTTGACGACGTCGCCGTTGCCGTAGTTCACGGTGGCGTCGAGGCCCTTCACCGTGCCGTCGTGCACCTGCGTGGTGGAGCCGGAGCGGGTCACCTGCATGCCCACGGTCGCTTCCGCGGCCTTGGTGATCTGCTGCGAGGAACCGTTGTAGAGGTTGACCTCACTGGGGTGCTCGACGTCCGCCGTGTACGTCACCAGGCCGTAGTCGTTGTCCGGGAAGCTGGAGTCGGCGTTGGTGCCGATCTCCTGCCCGTCGGCGTCCGCCCAGGTGGATATCGACTCGGTGCAGTGGCCCGCCGTGAGGAAGGCCGGCTCGCCGCCCTTGGTCACGTTGAAGCCGAGGGAACAGCGGCTGCCGCCACCGGTGATGGCGTCGCCGCCCGCGATGAACGGCTTGAACTCGCCCTGGCTGCGCTTGAGCTCGGCCTTGCCGCCGAGCTTCTCGACGACGCCGGTGAGCTGGTTCCAGTCGGCACCCTTGACCGTGCGGTCGGCGGTGACGACGACCTTGTTGGTGGCGGGGTCGACGGCCCAGGACGTGCCCGGGATGGTCGCGTCCTGCTTCAGGGCCGTGCGCGCGCCCTTGAGCTCGGCGAGGGAGTTCTGCACGACTCTGGCCTTCGCGCCTGCGGCCTGCGCCGTCTGCGCGGCGTCGTCGTTCAGGACGTTGACGACGAGCTGCTTGGTCTTGGCGTCGTAGTAGCTGCCCGCCGATTCCGCGCCCAGGTCCTTGGTCAGGCTCGAGGCGAGAGTTCCGGCCTTGGCGATCGACAGTGTCCGGGGCGCCAGGTCGGGAGCGTCGGTGCTGGCGTTCGCGGTCTGGAAGGTGATGCCCGCTGCGGCCAGGGCGAAGATTCCCGCTCCGACCACGGCGGCACGCCGCTTGGGTATGCGTCGGTGCTTCAACTCACGTCCTCCTGTGGGGGGTTGGGATACCGGTTCGTGTGGGGACGGACCGGATCCGTGAGGCTGACTTGGCCACTATCCCGACCGTCACAGGGAACACACAAGGTCGACTTCCGGACGCGCGTTCGCCAACCGTCGTACGCCCCGCGCACCTTGGGGGCGCCCCCGCACCGCACGTCGATCCCCATTGCAAACACACCGGGCACCCGGGGGTGGGCGGAGGGTGAGGTCTAGTCCTGTCCGGATTTCGCCCCTGCTTGCCCACCGTTCACGGCTGATTCGGGGGCCTCCGCCGCCCCTTCCTCCTCGGACCCGGGCGGCCGCGCCGATGCCTCGGTCAGCCCCGGCAGTGCCCCTTCGGCGAGTTGGGTGACGGCGGAGCGCGCCGCGCGCTCGGCGTCCCCCGGCGTGGCCCGCTCCAGGAAGCGCAGCAGTTCGACCGGGAACGGCAGCACCAGCGTCGAGTTCTTCTCGGCCGCGACCGCCACCACGGTTTGCAGGAGGCGCAGTTGGAGCGCGGCGGGCTGGTCCGACATCACACCGGCCGCCTCGGCGAGCTTCTTCGAGGCCTGCAGCTCGGCGTCGGCGTTGATGACACGGGCGCGGCGCTCACGGTCGGCCTCGGCCTGCCGGGCCATCGAGCGTTTCATGGTCTCCGGCAGCGACACGTCCTTGATCTCGACGCGGTCGATCTGCACGCCCCAGCCCACGGCCGGGCTGTCGATCATCAGCTCCAGGCCCTGGTTGAGCTTCTCCCGGTTCGACAGCAGATCGTCGAGGTCGCTCTTGCCGATGATGGAACGCAGCGACGTCTGCGCCATCTGCGAGACCGCGAACCGGTAGTCCTCGACCTGCACCACGGCCTCGGCAGCGTCGACGACCTTGAAGTAGATGACGGCGTCCACCCGCACCGTGACGTTGTCCCGCGTGATGCCGTCCTGCGCGGGCACCGGCATCGTCACGATCTGCAGATTGACCTTACGGAGCCGGTCCACGAACGGCACGATCATCGTGAACCCCGGGCCGCGCACGGACTTGGTGAGCCGGCCGAGCCGGAACACCACCCCGCGCTCGTACTGTTTGACGACCCGCGCCGCGGACATCACGTAGACCCCGCCGGCACATGCGACGGCCACTCCCGCCGCCACCAGTTCCTCGACCATCTCACGGCCCCCCAGGGTCCGAAGTGGGCGCAAAAGGCGTGTACTTCGAAGGTAATCCCGTAAGGGGCGCTTAGGGAGAGCCCCCGCCCGGCCGAAATGGCCGGACGGGGGCTCAACTGCTGGCTGCGACTGCGGAACGTGACTCGGGGTGGAGCGGCCGGATCAGTAGACGCTCACTCCGTACGCGCTGAGCGCCTCGGTCACCGGCTGGAAGAACGTGGTGCCGCCGGAGGAGCAGTTGCCGCTGCCGCCGGAGGTGAGGCCGTAGGCGGTGGAGCCGCCGTAGAGCGGGCCGCCGGAGTCGCCGGGCTCGGCGCAGACCGTGGTCTGGATGAGGCCGGAGACGATGTCGCCGCCGCCGTAGTTCACGGTGGCGTTGAGGGCGGTGACCCGGCCGCTGTGCGTGCCGGTGGTGGAGCCCTTGCGGGTGACGGTGGTGCCGACGGACGGCGTGGCCGCGCGCGTGATGTCCACGCTGCCTACGGTGCCGGGGTGGGCGACCCCGCTCGCGTACCTGACGATGCCGTAGTCGTTGCCGGGGAAGCTGGACCCGGTGGTGGTGCCGGCGGTCGCGGTGCGCGCGGAGTTGGACCACCAGGTCCCGGCGCCGTCGGTGCAGTGACCGGCGGTCAGGAAGTAGTAGGTCCCCGCGCTGTTGCGGACGTTGAAGCCGAGGGAGCAGCGCCAGCTGCTCGCGTAGATGGCGTCACCGCCGGATATCAGCTTCTTGAAGGTGCCCGCCGTGCGCTCGATCTTGAGGGCGCCCGCGGTGTCGCCGGCCGCCTTCTTGATCTTGCTGATCTCGGCCTGCGAGACCGTGCTGTCGACGGTGACGACGACCTGTTTGGTCTTGGAGTCGACGGCCCAGGCGGTACCGGCGACATCCGCGGTGCGGACGGCGTCCCGGGTCTGGGTGAGTTCGGAGGCGCTGAACGTCTGCGATGCGTCGGACGCGTTGGCGGAGGGAATCGCGAATGCTGCCACGGCGAGCAGACCGGAACCGACGGCGATCAGCCGGGTCGATCTGGTTCTGCCGCTGCGGGGGGTGCTGCGCTTGATCCTCACTGCTCGTTCCTCCCGTAGGGAAGTCGGGGGCCCTCGTGGGGTGGGGCCCGTGAGGCGCAGTCAGGGGACGGGCGGCTGTCCGGATTCCGAACCCGCCGTGCCCCTGACAATCGCTGACGGGAGTATTCGCCGGTCCGGCCGCCGCGCACAAGAGCGCCTTTCGGACTTCCGCCACTTCTCCGCAATCGCCCCCGCTCTGTGCGCGACCGGTGCGTCAGGAACCGCAGTCACAGCACGAGCAGCAGTCACAGCAGTCGCAGCAGTCCGATCCGTCGCAGCTGCGGCAGCAGCCCTCGCGCTTCTTCCGGGACCAGGCCCCCTCGTACTCCTTGGCGCAGCACGCCTTGCACGTGCAGCACAGCCCGATCGCGACGGCGCACCCGGCGAGCAGCCCCCGCTTCCCCGGCTTCGGCGACTTCCCGAACGGGTCGCCCCCGGGGCCGCCGGGACCGCCCGGCCCACCGGAGCCGCCGGAGCCACCGCCGCCGTACGGATTGCCGCCGTCGTACGGATGGTGGGGCCCGTACGACCCCGGGCCCCCGGAGCCGTACGGCGCGTCGTCGCCGTGCTGCGGCGTCGACGCCGACCCGGAGTGCGCGTGGGCGGTGGCGCAGCCCTCGGTCCCGAACGCCCGGTCCACCGAGCGGCCCAGCTCGTGCGCGAGGAGCAGGTGCGCCAGCTTGCCGTCCACGAACTCGACGTCGCGCAGGGCGAGCCGGACGCCGTGCAGCGCGTCGTCGGCGAGGCGCCGCGCCACCACGAGCGATGTGCCGGTGGCGGTGAGCGGGTTCCAGGCCCCGGAGGCGGCATCGGCCTCCCGGTCCTCGACGGCGTCGAGCAGATGCGCGAGCCGCCCGAACAGCCGCCCCACCTCGGCGAGCGGCTCGGCGTTCGCGGGCCGCCCGGCGAGCGTCGCGGTGTGCGCGAAGGCGGCGGCGGTCGCGGTCTCGGTCGGCTCGGTCACGGCGAGCACGCTGCTGCCGGGCCCGGCGAGCGTCTCGACTCCGGCCTGCCGCTCGACGGCGTCGACCAGGACCGCCGTGTCGAACCCGACGTCAGATCCCGTACGGGCCCCGGCCCTTGTCCAGCCCGCGGCGACCTTCCGCGCGGCGGCGGCCACCGGCCTGCGCGCGAAAAGTCCGTCGCGGTCCTCGACGTGGTCGCGCACCTTCGCCGAGGCGAGAACGAGCGAGACGGCGGCGGCGAGCCGCGCGCCCTCGCCCTGGGCTACGGAGGCGCCGCGCATGCCGCGCAGCGGGCACGGACCGGCCTGCCGCCGCCACGCACCGCCTCCCGCGCCCGCCCGCCCGCTCTGAGCCTCCGTCAGAACCGAGATGAGCAGACCGTCGTAGTTGGTGACGACGCGGGCGAACTGCCCGTGGTCGCCGCGCAGCGCCAGACACAGCCCGCAGAGGTGCGCCATCCACTGGGTCCTGAGGCTCTCGCCGAGCCGATGAGAGCAGGGCCGAACCATGCCGAACAAGAAGACTCCCCCGTGCACCGAATGACGGCCCGTCAACTCGGGTGGCCGTCCCCGGCATCGTATCGACCCCTTGCGCGAGCCTCCCGTTCACCCGTACGCACCGAAGGTCACCCATACGCCGTGAAGAATCATATTTCACTCACCATCAGCAGCCGTATCCCGTACAACCCTTGGGAACTGGGGGACAACGTCACGCAGACTGTGCACCAGTACCGTCACGAAACCCCCGCGCGGCGACTATCCCCTTGGCGTCGCATCTGCATCATGGACGAACATTGGGGATGCACGACATGCGGAACGCAGAGGAACCGCTGTGAGAGGAGGCGTCCATGGGATCGGTGCGCAAGGCGAGTGCCTGGCTTGGCCTCGTCGACGACAACGATGACGAGCGTTACTACGACGACGACTACGACGAGGGGCCCGAGCCCGCCGCCGCCGGCGACGCGGCCTGGGTCACGGACCCGCGCGTGAAGGTCGCCTCCGAGGAGGCCCAGGAGAAGGGCCGCCGGATCGGCACGGTGACCCCCGACACCTTCCGGGACGCGCGGCGCATCGGCGAGATGTTCCGGGACGGCGTCCCGGTCATCATGAACCTCACGTCGATGGAGCCGGCCGACGCCAAGCGCGTGGTGGACTTCGCGGCGGGCCTGATCTTCGGCCTGCGGGGTTCGATCGACCGGGTCGCCACGCGGGTGTTCCTGCTGAGCCCCGCGGACACGCAGATCGTCTCGGGCCGTGACACCAAGGCCCCGGCGGACGGTTTCTTCAACCAGAGCTGAGCGGTTCGGGGGCCTCCCCCGAACCGCACGTCACGCGGCCGAGGACGCCGAGGACTCAGCCTGTGACGCGGCCCGCCGCGGCGCCGCCACGTCCGCGTCGTCCGCCGCGGGCGTCTCGCACTCCATCCGCCGGGGCAGCCGCAGCGCGGCGAGCGCCCCGACGAACAGCAGGACCGCGCTGACCACCAGCGTGACGTGCAGGCCGTGCACGAACGCGGCGCGTGCGGCATCCCGCAGCGCGTCCCCCGCCGCGCCCCCGAGCCGCGCGGCGATCTGGTACGCCTCCCCCAGTGAGTGCCCCGCGGCGGTCGACGCGCCGTCGGAGACCCCCGGCACATTGCCGAGCCCGGGCGCGTACGCCGCGTTCATCACGGAGCCGAGCAGCGCGATGCCCATGCCGGCGCCCAGCTGGTACGAGGTCTCGCCGATCGCGGCCGCGCCACCGGCGTCGTCCGCGGGCGCCTCCGTGAGCATCGACTCGTAGGCCCCGAACAGCGTGGTCTGGAAGCCGAAGCCGAGCAGGACGAAGCCGAAGCCGAGCAGCCACGGCTTGTCCTGCTGGCCCATCGCGCAGAGCATCAGCACGGCGCAGGCGGTCAGCGCGAAGCCGGACGACACCATGGCGCGCGGCCCGAAGCGGCGCAGGTTCGCGGAGCCGATGATGCCCGCGGTCATCGCGGCGAAGGTCAGCGGCAGCATCCGCAGACCGGTCTCCAGCGGGCTCAGGCCGAGCACCAGCTGCAGGTACTGGACCGCGATCAGTTCGAGGCCGACGAGGGCGAGCATCGCGATGACGATGCAGCCGACGGAGGTGGAGAACGCGACCCGCGAGAACAGCTTCATGTCGATGAGCGGGTGCTCGCGGCGGCGCTGGCGGCGCACGAAGAGGAAGAGCAGCACGACACCGACGAGGAACGGCAGCACGGCCTCTGCGTCGAGCAGATCGCGCTTGGTGCCGAGCTCCTTGATGCCGTAGACGACGCCGAGCACGCCGAGCGCGGCGAGCAGCGCGCCGAACAGGTCCCACGGACCGTCGCTGCGCCCCTTGGACTCGGGCACGAGGACCCGGCACAGCGGCAGCATGATCAGCATCAGCGGGATGTTGATGAGGAAGACGGAGCCCCACCAGAAGTGCTCGACGAGGAAGCCGCCGAGTACGGGCCCGGTGGCGGCGCCGACCGCGGCGACCGCGGTCCACACGCCGATCGCGACGGCCCGCTCGTGCCGGTCGGGGAAGACGTCGCGCAGGATCGAGAGCGTCGCGGGCATGATCATCGCGCCGCCGATGCCGAGGATCGCGCGGGCCACGATGAGCACCTGCGCGGTGTCGGAGAACACGGCGAGCGCGGAGGCCGCGCCGAACAGGGCGTAGCCGAGCAGCAGGATCCTCCGGCGGCCGACCCGGTCGCCGAGCGTGCCGAAAAGGATCAGCAGCGAGGCGCACACGAGCGGATACGCGTCGCCGATCCACAGGAGCTCGACGGAGGTCGGCTTGAGGTCCTCGGTGACCGCGGGCAGCGCCACGTAGAGGATGGTCGAGTCGAGGGCGACCAGAAGAAGACTTGTGCACAGGACGACGAGGACGACCCAGCGGTGGGGTCGGGTGCCCATTGCGGCCAGGCGCCCGAGCGCGCGCCCGGAGGCCGTGTTCGTCCCGGACATGTACGTACCTCCCAGTGGTCCTCGCGTTCGGCGGTTCCCAGGACAGGGGATGCCATAGGCGTTGTCTGGGTTCCGGCTCGGGAGGAGCGGTCTCCCGGCCCCGCGGCGACAAGGCGAGTAAGCCGTCAGCGTACGCGAGTTCTCGCCAATGACACGTGGCGGACCTCTCAAGGTGACCGCACGCGGGTGTGGCGTGCACCACTCGAGGGACGGGGACCTGCTGGTGGGGCGGACGGGACGGACGCCGATAATCGGGGCCGTGACGGACGTGGACCAACGACATCGACCCTCGCCGCGGCACGCCGCGCCCGCCCTGCTCGGATACGCCGCCGTGCGGGCGCTCGGCCTGCTCGTGCTCGCCGTGTGGAGCGCGGCGAACGGCAAGAGCGCGCACACGCTGCTGACGGCCCGCTGGGACTCGCTCTGGTACACGCGGGTCGCCGAGCACGGCTACGGCTGGTCGGTGACGCTGCCCGACGGCACCGTGCACTCGAATCTCGCGTTCTTTCCGCTCCTTCCGTGGCTCGAACGTTTCGTCTCGGCCGTCAGCCCGCTGTCGTACGCGGACGCGGGCCTCGTGGTGAGCCTGCTCGCCTCGCTCGCGGCGGCGTGGGGGATCTTCGCCGTGGGCGACCTGCTGCACGGGAGGCGGGCGGGGATCTGTCTCGCCGTGCTGTGGGGCGCGCTGCCCGTCGGGATCGTGACGTCGATGGCGTACAGCGAGGCGCTGTTCACGGCGCTCGCGGCGTGGGGCCTGTACGCGGTGCTGCGCCGGCACTGGGTGCTCGCGGGGCTGCTCGCCGCGCTCGCGGGGCTGACCCGGCCGATCGGGGCGGCCGTGGTCGCGGCGGTGTGGGTGGCGGCTGTCCTGTGGGTCGTACGGGAGCGAAGAGGGAGAGGCGCGCAGCGCGGCCTTGGAAGGGCGGCGGCGGGAGACGGGCGGGAGTCGTGGCGCCTCGTCATCGGGGTGCTGCTGGCTCCGCTGGGCGCCGCGGGGTACGTGCTGTGGGTCGGGCGGCGGACCGGTGGCGGGCTGTTCGGCTATCTCGACGTGCAGGAACAGTGGGGCAACGGCTTCGACGGGGGCATGGCCTTCGCCGGGTTCGTCGCCGACCGGTTCACGTCACCGCTGGGCGCGCTCACGGGGGTCGGCCTGATCGTCGGGGTCGCGCTGGTGATCTGGCTGTATGTCGCCGGTGTGCGGCGGCACGAGCCGGTTCCGGTGCTCGTCTACACGGGCATCGTGGTCGTGCTCGCGCTGTGCGCCTCGGGGTACTTCGGCTCGAAGCCGCGGCTGCTGCTGCCCGCGTTCCCGCTGCTGCTGCCGCTCGCGACGGCGCTCGCCGGCCGGCGTACCAGCAGGTCGGCGTGGGTGCTCGGCGGTCTCGCAGCGTTGTCGGCGGTCTACGGAGCGTTCTGGCTGAACGGGTCGGGCCCGCCGTGAGCGGTGAGTGAACGGCCAATTCCACACGGGTATCAGGTGAACGCATTCATAAGCGTCATATAATGAGCCACGGAAACGATCTTTGAATTCGGGAATCCTTCCTTCCGGGTCGTCGAAATCATGGGAATATTCGGCCACCTGAGATCAATCCCACATCACATCGTCATCACAAAGCCCGTGATTCGCGTCGGTCCACCTCTCGGTCGCTGTAGCGTCGATTGGGTGCGTACCGAACGAAACCTGACCCGCCGTGTGGAGCGGGTCTTCGCCAGGCTCGATCGCGAGCCCGAACGGCCGACCCATGTGGACATGCCCCACATGAGCCGGCACCGGGTCGTGCTCTTCGGGCTGACCCTGTCCTTCTACCTCACGATCGTCGTGGCGGTCCTCACCACGTCATGGCTGGTGGCGGTGGACTGGCAGGTCATGTTCTTCCGGCCGTACCAGCAGTGGCCGGACATCCACGCCTTCCTCGACTACTGGGTCGTCCTCGGCCAGCGCGGCCCGACGGCCGTCATGGTGACGGCATGGCTGGGCTGGCGCTCGTGGCGGCAGCACACGCTGCGGCCGCTGCTGATGTTCGGCACGGCGCTGCTGCTGCTCAACGTGACGGTGGGCGCCGCCAAGTACGGCATGGGCCGCGCGGGCCCGCACTACGCGACGGCCATCGGGTCGAGCGAGATGTGGCAGGGCGGCGACATATTTCCCTCGGGCCACACCGCGAACGCGGTGGTGACCTGGGGCATCCTCGCCTACCTCGCCTCCACCCCGCGGGCCAGGCGCTGGCTGTCCGCGGTCTCCGCGGTGATCTCCCTGAGCGTCGGCCTGACCACGGTCTACCTCGGTACGCACTGGCTGAGCGACGTACTGCTCGGCTGGGCCGCGGGCCTGCTCATCCTGCTCGCGCTCCCCTGGTTCGAGCCGCTGGTGGCCCGCGCCGAGGCGTGGATCTTCGCGGTCCGCGACCGCCTGCGCGGCCGCCGCTCCGGCGCCGGGCTGCCACAGCCGGAGACCGAGCCCGTCGCGGTTCCCGCGATGACCACGAGCCATGCGCGCGATTCCGTCGGCGCCACCAGGACGAGCCGCCAGCTGCTCCCGCAGGGCCCGCACACCCCGCGCGGCGAGCGCACACCGATCACCCCGGCGGGCAGCCGCCGCCCGGCCGCGGAGAGACTCACGCGCGGGACGCCGTCGACGAGAACGGTGTCCTAGCGCGCCCACAGACGGCGGGGCCCGGTACGCACAACCAAGCCCCGCACCGCGAAGGCCCCCGAACCTCCTGCAGGTTCGGGGGCCTTCGCACGCTCCAGGGGCCTTCAGCCCATCCAGCAGCGCGTCACTCTTCCGTCCTTGACCTCGAAGTTCAGCCGGCCGGTCAGGTACTCCATGGTGATGATCGCGCCGGGCGGCAACTGCCGCACGGAGGTCCAGCCGCGGCCACGGGCCTGCGACTCGGCGGCCTCTGCTTCGAGGCCGAGATACGCGTCCGGATTGTCCTGCGGCTCGGTCGGCGGGGTGGGTATGGGTGCCATGCCGCCACCGTAGGCCGCGCGTCACGCTTTTGTCACAAGATCACGACAGTTGGCTATTAGGAGTTCCTCACACGTTCGAGGGTTTCCCGCTTCTTACCCGCTCCTTATTTTCGCTTTCTCCGCACGGCGCGGGGGAATTGCGGCGGCCCGCGCGCAATTCCCCCCGGGCATTCCGAATGCGGCTGCGGAGCGGGCGAGTTGAGGACGTCCGGGAATTGCCTGTCCATGCCAGAAACAGGGGTACGCCCTCTGTCGCCGCGGGTGTCGCGCGAGCATCATGGCCTTCAGTCCGCAGCAGGCCCGAGGCGCGCAGCAGAGCAGCGAGGGGGCAAGCGATGGGAACGACCGGGGTGCAGGCCGGGCCCGCATCGGTGGGGGCGGCGCGCGAGCGACGGCCGGGCCGGATCGTCGTGGACTGGCTGACGACGACCGACCACAAGAAGATCGGCCACCTCTACCTGATCACGTCGTTCGGCTTCTTCCTGATCGGCGGGGTGATGGCCCTGCTGATGCGGGCCGAGCTGGCCCGCCCCGGCATGCAGGCGCTCTCCAACGAGGAGTACAACCAGCTGTTCACGATGCACGGCACGATCATGCTGCTGCTGTTCGCGACGCCGACCTTCGCCGGCTTCGCGAACGAGATCATGCCGCTGCAGATCGGCTCGCCGGACGTCGCGTTCCCGCGCCTGAACATGTTCTCGTACTGGCTGTTCCTCTTCGGCGGCCTGATCGTGCTCGGCTCGCTGATCGTGCCGGGCGGGGCCGCGGACTTCGGCTGGTTCGCGTACGCGCCGCTGAACAGCCTGACCCGCTCCCCCGGCATCGGCGCCGACCTGTGGATCATGGGGCTCGCGCTCGCCGGGTTCGGCACGATCCTCGGCTCGGTGAACTTCCTGACCACGATCATCGGGATGCGGGCGCCCGGCATGACGATGTTCCGGATGCCGATCTTCACGTGGAACACGCTGTTCACGTCGATCCTGGTGCTGCTCGCGTTCCCGGTGCTCGCGGCCGCGCTGCTCTGCCTGGAGGCGGACCGGCGGTTCGGGTCCGTCGTCTTCGAGGCCCAGTACGGGGGTGCGCTGCTGTGGCAGCACCTCTTCTGGTTCTTCGGGCATCCGGAGGTCTACATCATCGCGCTGCCCTTCTTCGGGATCATCAGCGAGATCCTGCCGGTCTTCAGCCGCAAGCCGATCTGGGGCTACACGATGCTGGTCGGCGCGACGATGGCGATCACCGGCCTGTCGGTGGTCGTGTGGGCGCACCACATGTTCGCGACCGGCGGGGTGCTGCTGCCCTTCTTCTCGTTCATGTCGTTCCTGATCGCGGTGCCGACGGGCGTGAAGTTCTTCAACTGGACCGGGACGATGCTGAAGGGCTCGCTGTCCTTCGAGACGCCGATGCTGTGGTCGGTCGGCTTCCTGACCACGTTCCTCTTCGGCGGCCTGACGGGCGTCATCCTCGCCTCGCCGCCGATGGACTTCCACGTCACGGACTCGTACTTCGTCGTCGCGCACTTCCACTACGTGGTGTTCGGCACGGTCGTCTTCGCGACCTTCGCCGGCTTCTACTTCTGGTGGCCGAAGCTGACGGGGAAGCTGCTCGACGAACGGCTCGGCAAGATCCACTTCTGGACGCTGTTCGTCGGCTTCCACACCACGTTCCTGGTCCAGCACTGGCTGGGCGCGGAGGGCATGCCGCGCCGGTACGCGGACTATCTGGCGGCGGACGGCTTCACGGCGCTCAACACCGTCTCGTCGATCGGCGCGTTCCTGCTGGGCCTGTCGACGCTGCCGTTCCTCTACAACGTCTGGCGGACGGCGAAGTACGGCGTGAAGGTCGAGGTCGACGACCCGTGGGGGTACGGCAGGTCCCTGGAGTGGGCGACGGCCTGCCCGCCGCCGCGCCACAACTTCGTCACCCTGCCGAGGATCCGCTCGGAGTCCCCCGCGTTCGACCTGCACCACCCGGAGTTCGCGGCCTTCGAGGACATGCCGGCGGTGTCGCGCAAGAAGTCCTGAGGAGGCTGTGCGGCCGCCCCGGCCGTCCGCCTACTGGGCCGACGTCACCTGGATCGAAAGGTCGTTGGACCCGGTGTAGTAAGGATCCGCGGTCAGTTCGCCGCGGCCCGCGACGGTCACCCGCGCGGGCGGGTACGTGAAGATCGGCTTCTTGTCGGCGATGTCGTCGAGGAGCCGGGCGAGCCGTACCGGCGGGCCGTCGTCCCCCGAGGGCCGCAGCCACAGGTCCCAACGGCCCTCGCGCAGCTCGTCGTAGCCGATGCGGAGCGTGAACCGGGCGCCGTCCCAGGCCAGTTCGGCACGCAGGACGGGGCCGCGCTCCGCGCGGGAGCGGATCTCCGCGTACGCCTTCGCCGTGAACTCGGCGCCGTAGATCCGCCCGTGCACGGTCAGCTCGCCGTCCGCGATGAGCAGTTCACCGGCCTCCGCGTGCGGCGCCCGCAGCCAGCTGCGCACGGAGAGGTTGCCGTGCTTGGTGGCGTACGGGATGCGTACGGCGACGTAACCGCGCGAGCCGCTCGGTGCCCGGTCCACCAGGGAGCGCAGATCGTTGACGCCCGGCGTGAGCCGCACCGGCTCGTCCCCCGCGACCTGCGCGTACGCGTCCCAGCGGCCCTCCGCGAGGGAGACGCTTATCGGCAGCGACGCGCGCAGCCGCCCCTCGCCGGTCGGCGTGAGCGGCAGCCGCACCGTGTGCCCCGCGGCCCGGTCGACGAGCACCAGGTGGGCCGGGTCGGGCGACCCGTGGTCGGTGACGTCGAAGGTGAGCCCGCCGGCGGAGTCGGCGATGCAGTCGGCTCGGGGCGGCATGCGGACGCTCCTGTCGCTGTCTTCGGGGCACGGCGGGGGCGGGGCCGTGGGGGCTGTCATGCGGGGTGTTCCTTCCGCTGCGGTCGGAGGGCGTCGCGCACCGCGTAGGCGCCGCCGAGGAGTGAGCCGCGGGCCCGGTGCAGCAGGCCGAGGGAGCCGCCGCGGCTGGTGAGCGAGCCGAACAGGTCCTCGTAGCGCTCGGCGATCCGCGCCGGGTCGAAGCGCTCGGAACCCTTGAGGGCGCGAGCGCTCATCTCCTGGCGCAGGGTGTCGTTGTTGATGAGTTCGAGCAGGCCGCCGGAGATCGCCTGGACGCTGCCGGTCTTGACGAGCCGGCCGTCCACGCCGTTGTCGATGATCTCGCCGGGGCCGTGCGGGCAGTCGGTGGAGACCACCGGAAGGCCGCAGCGCATCGCCTCGACGATCGTCATGCCGAAGGACTCGTACGTCGAGGTGACGGCGGCGAGGGAACCTTTCGCCCACTCGGGCTCGATGGGGTGGGCGGGCCCCATGAGGTAGACGTGGTTGTAGAGGCCGAGGTCGTCGATGAGCGTGCGCAGCTTGTCCTTCTGCTTGCCGCCGCCGTAGATCCGCAGCCGCCAGTCGGGCCGCTCGGCGCGCACCTGGTCGAAGGCGCGCACCAGCAGGTCGTAGCGCTTCACGGGCGCGAGCCTGCCGGCCGCCACGACCCACTTCCCGCTGCCGTCGGCGGGCGCGACGCCGGGCTGCGGGACCGGGTTGGGCATCGCCTCTATGCGCACTCCGGGGAGCCGCAGCTGCTCGCGGTAGGCGTACGCGTCGGCTTCCGTGGTCGTGGTGAGCGCGTCGAGCCGCGGGTAGATGCCGCGCAGTTCGCGGCGGAGCGCGGTGGAGTGCGTGCCGAGGGTGAGGTGCTCCTGGCCGACGCGCAGCACGCCGCGCCGGGTGTCCCTGGCCAGGTGCACGTTCAGACCCGGCCGGGTGCCGACGACGACGTCGGCCTCCAGCGAGCCGAGGTGCTCGGCGATCCGCCGGTCGGTGAGCGCGCTGTACTGCTCGTACCGCCCTTCGCTGCGCGGGAAGACCGAGGCGGACCGCCGGAACTCCGGGTCCTCGCCCTCGTACCCCGCGGTGCCCTTGCGCAGGTCGACCAGGTGGCGCACCCGTACGCGCGGGTCCGGCGCGAACACCGGCTCGTCGCGGTGCCGGAAGACGGACACGACCTCCACGTCGTGGTGGTCGGCAAGCGCGCTGGCAAGGTTGTACGTGGTGCGGATCGTCCCTCCGATCCCGTACGCATTGTGAATCAAAAAGGAAATCTGCATGCGCCCTCGTATCTGTCTGAACAGTCCGTCTTCTCCGCCTACCGGGTAGTTAGACGGAGATGATCTGGCGAGGGTTGTTCCTCATCGTCATCTTGTTCCTGAACAGATGCCGGATCGGTAGGTGTTTTCGGGAACCTTCTCGCCAAATCACCCATCAGGAGGTACGTCAGGGCTGGTAGGAGAGCTGCGGAACGTCGAAACAGGTGTGCGTCATGCCGCCGCCCTGAGTGACCCAGCCTTTCGCGTCGGTCCATCTCGCGACCGACAGACACGTCTTTCGAGTTCTCGGCGGCTCCGCCTGCCGCGCGTACGTCACGGGAAGCAGCAGCCCATCGGCCGAGTACCGTGCGCCGCGCTCCATAAAACGGTCGACGCACGCGCGCGTGACGGTGCGGCAGGAACGCGCGGCGTCCGTGAACCACATGGCGGCGGCCCAGCCCTCCAGCTGCCACTGCGAGTGCGTCCCGAGCCCCTTGGTCGCCTCCCGGAAGGCGCGTACGGCGGGGTGCCCGGTGTCCTCGTGGTTGCGGCTGGCGCCGGTGGCCCACAGGGAGGCGCGGCAGTGCGGCGCGTCCTTGTAGGCGGACCGGACGGTCGAGGTCCAGTTCTGTACGTTCGTGACCTTCGCGGTGACGCGGGCGCCCGCCTCGTCCATGGCCTCGCACAGCCGCGCGTTGCCGTGCGCGTCGATGGCGTCGAGGACGAGGTCGGCCTTCGCGTCCTTCAGGTCGGCGGCCGCGGCACGGAAGTTGGGCAGCGCGAAGTCGAGCTGCTCGGTGATCACGCGGTAGCCCTCGGCCCTGAGCCCGCGCGTCACCAGACGGGCGTACGCGGCCGATGCGGCCTGGTTGTAGGAGACGACGGCGGCGGTGCGGGCGCCGTGCTCGCGCTTGAAGTAGCGGTAGACCTCGGTTCCGCCGTACAGCTTCCCGTCCCAGCCCGGCTTCCCCTCGCGCGGCGCCTGGCTGCCGTAGATCCCGTACAGGTGCGGATAGGTGTCGTAGGCGGCGCCGACCGGCTGGCCGCCGATGTCGGGCACGCGCGCGTGGGAGACGCGTTCCGCGCCCGCGTAGTCGAGCGCCGTGGTGGCCACCAGGGCGACGACCTTCCGCTCGTCGACGAGTTTGTGCACGCAGGCGGTGTTGCCGACGCCGCTGCCGCCGTCGTCGCACAGGTGCACCTCGACGCGGCGCCCCTGGATGCCGCCCTGCCGGTTCAGCTGCCGGAAGTACGCCTGCGCCCCGTCGCGGGTGTCGGTGAAGGCGGCGCCGCCCACGGGGCTGGTGGCGCTGGTGATGATGCCGACGTGGAGTGGCGCGGTGGTCCGCGGCGCGGGCCCTGAGCGGTCCTCGAAGTCGCTCTCCGGCAGCCGGGACCCACAGGCCGCGACGGCGAGGAGAGCCAGGCCCGCCGCCAGGGCCTCAGCAGCCCGGGCCCGGCGACGCATTGCCGCTCAACTGCACCAGCGCGCACAGGGTGTTGACGGACACCTTCCAGGTGCCGCCCTGCTCGACGGAGGTCCCCTTGGCGTCGGGCAGCACCGTCGCGCCCTTGAGCGCGAGGCCGTACGTCACGTCGGCCGCGGTCGCCGAGGTGAAGGCGACCTTGGTGACGGTGGCCTCCACCTGGCCGCCGCGCTCGTCGCCGCTGAAGCCCTTCAGGACGGGGCGCATCTTGGCGCCGTCCTCGAGGACGGCCTCCTTCTCCTTCATCGACACCTTCGGGTCGAAGAACTTCTTCCAGTTGGTCTTGATCTCCTTCTCGGCGGCGGCCCGGTCGGCGGGCCCCCCGCCGTCGGGCCGCGCCGACGAGGGCTCCTCGCTCGTGGGCTCCTTGTTCGTGGGTTCCTCGCTGGCGGGTTCCTCGCTGGTGGGTGCCTTCGAGGTCGGTGTCGGCGGGGCGCTGTCGTCGCCGCCGCTGTCGTCGCCGCAGGCCGCCAGGGCGGGGCCGAGAACCAGGGTCAGCGCGAGGGCGAGCGCCGCGCCCCGTCCGCGAGCCGCGCGAGATGTGCTCCCGAGAACCATCAGGCCACCGCCGGGTGTCGGTCCGGGGACGGGGTGGCGGACTCGATGAGATCGCGAATGCCTCGCCAACTGTCCCCGGAGCTTTCGGAGTTGTGCTCCAAAAGGCATAGTGCAAGCGATCGGCGGACAAGGCCAGACACACGCGCGCACCAGTGGGGGCCGGCGATGCGGACTGCCCGACTACGTACTGTGCATCCCGCCCTGTGGGCGGGGCTCGCGGCGCTCGCCGTCGGCGCGGTGCTCTGCGTGATCGGCTGGTACGGCATGTCGGGCGAACGTTTCGCCGAGCGCCAGCTCCCCTATCTGGCCTCCTGCACGGTGCCGGGCGCGGCCCTGATCGTCGCGGGCGCGGTGCTCCTCACGCACGGCAGGGACATGCTCGCCGCTTCGCGCGTGGAGCGCCTCTACGAGCTGCTGGTCACGGCCGAACCGACGCCCGGGGAGCCGGATCCGGCGCCCCCGCTCGCCTCCAGCGACCGGCTGCTCATGGTGCCCGGCGGCACGCTGTGGCACCGCGCCGACTGCCCGCTCGTCGAGGGCAAGCCGCGGGCGGTGCCCGTGGACGCGGGCGCGATCACGGAGGCGGGCCTGGGCCCGTGCCCCGTCTGCGAACCGCCCACCGGGAGTTGAGGAGCCGAGGTCGTGTCATCCCTCAGTTACGACCTCACGCTCGCCGGCCTCTCGGTGGGAGCGGCGGCGGCACTCACCGGGATCGGCCTGATCGTCACCTACCGGGCGACCGGTGTCCTCAACTTCGCGCACGGCGCGGTCGCGATGATCTGCGCGTATCTGCTGCGGCAGTTGGTCGTGGTGTGGGAGGTGCCGCTGTGGGCGGCCGCGGCGCTGGTGCTCCTGGTGGTGGCGCCGGGGCTCGGACTCGCCCTGGAACGCTGGGTGTTCAGGCCGTTGGCCCGCACGGGGAACGACCCGGCGCGCACCCTGGTGGCGTCCATCGGCGTGTTCGTCCTCCTCGTCGGGGCGGCGACGCTGCTCTGGGGCACGGGCGCGCAGGAGGACGCGCCGAGGCTGATCCCCGGGGAGCCGTGGGGCCAGCTCGCGACCGCCTGCGCGGTCGGGGTCGCGGTGTGGGCGGTGACGCGCTGGACGCGGTTCGGCGGTGAGCTGCGGGCGGTCGTCGACAACCGGCGGCTGGCCGTGCTCGGCGGGATCGACGCTGACCGGGTCGCGGCGGCGGGCTGGGCGTTCGGCACCTTCACCGCGGGCCTGACGGGGGTGCTCCTCGCCCCCTACGTACGTCTCGACCCGTACGGTCTGCCGTTGCTGGTGATGGAGGTCGTGGCGGTGGCGGTCGCGGCGGGCATGCGGCGGCTCGGGGTGGCGGTGGGCGCGGCGCTCGCGATCGGGGTCGCGCAGAGCCAGTTGACGCGGCTGCATCCGCGCGGCTGGGCCGAGCCGCTCGTCCAGGCGGTGGGGGCGAACCTGTTCGTGGTGGCGCTGCTGGTCGCGGCGCTCGTGCTGCCGGGCGTGGGCGGGAAGGGGGCGCTGCCGACGACGGTGACCCGCCGGACCCGGGCCGCTCCACCGGGGGCCTGGCTCGTGGCGGGCGTGCTGTTCCTGCTGCCGCTCGGGTTCGCGGGCTCGGACCTGCGGACGTCGATCCAGGTACCGGCGCTGGCGTTGATCCTGCTGTCCTTGGTGGTGGTCACGGGCAGGGCCGGCCAACTCGCTCTCGGTCAGGGCGCGTTTGCGGGCCTGGGAGCCCTCTTCGCGGCACTGCTGGCGACGGGCCGCTTCCCGGGCCTCCCCCAACTCCCCGCCCTTCTGGCCCTCTTGGCGGCCGTGGTGATGGTGACGCCACTCGGCCTGCTGACCGCCGCACCCGCGATCCGGCGGCGCGGCCTCGCCCTTGCACTCGCGACCTTCGCGGTGGGCGTCGGGGTGAGCCGATTCGTGTTCGCGCAGCCGTACGCGGCATCGGGCCTCTCACCGTCGCGCCCCGCGGGGTTCGCGGACGACCGGGCGTTCTACGCACTCGAACTCGCCCTGCTGCTCGGGGCGTTGGTGTGCGTGGCGGGCCTGCGACGGGGGCGCGTGGGCCGGGCACTCGCGGCGGTCAGGGACCACGAGGCTGGGGCGTCGGCGGCGGGTGTCGGGGTGCCGGGCCTGAAGGTCGCGGTGTTCGTGGCGGGGGCGGGACTCGCGGCACTGGGAGGCGGCCTCCTCACCTTCGGCCTGCACTCCTTCGACCCGTCGGCGTACGACCCGGTGCGGGGCCTGTTGTGGTTCGCGGCGGTGGTGGTCCTGGGCGCGGACAACCCGTTCGGCGCGCTCATCGGGGCGGGCCTCCTGGTGGGCCTGGACGCGGGGGCCCGGGGCGGGATCGCCGCGCTGGTGATCGGCATGCTGGCGGTGCTGGTGGGCCGGGGGGTGAGCGTACGGCTCCGGGGCCCAAGGCCCGGTCGGCCAGATCAAGCCCCGCCGGCGATTGAGGCGCGGGGTCCGTGGCAGAGCCCCGTGGCGCGCACACGGCCCACCGCAACCAGACGCCACCCCACCCCCACCGCCCTCACCGCCACCGACCTCACCGTCACCTACAACACCCACCCCGTCCTCCAGAACACCACCATCCGCCTCCCGATCGGCACGGTCACCGCCATCGTGGGGCCCAACGGCGCCGGAAAGAGCACCCTCTTCCACTGCCTCGCCGGAACGGTCCGCCCCGACACCGGCAGGGTCCTGCTCGGCCCACGGGACGTGACCCGCTTCCCCGCCCACACCCGCACCAGACTCGGCATCGCCCGCACCTTCCAACAGCTCGTCGTCTTCGCCTCGTTGACGGTGGCCGAGAACATCCGCGTCGGCGCCGAGCAGGGCCGCGTACGGGACCCGGCGGCCGTGGAGCGGATGACCCGGCTGTTCGGCCTGCGGGGCGGGCAGGCGACGGACGGGCTGCCCACGGGAACGCTGCGCCGCGTCGAACTGGCCCGCGCGCTGGCCGGCGACCCGCACATACTCCTGCTCGACGAGCCGACCGCCGGGCTCGACCCCGCCGAAGTCGCCGCCCTCGCCCGCCTGCTGCGGGCGCTCGCCGACGACGGCGTCGCCGTACTCGTCGTCGAGCACGATCTGGACCTCGTCGCCGAACTCGCGGACACCGTGCACGTCCTCGCGGCGGGCCGCATCGTGAGCTCGGGCACGCCGGACTCGGTCCTCGACCGCACCCCGGAGCCCTCATGACGTCCGGGCCCGGCGGCATCCAACTGCGCGACGCCCGCGTCCGCTACGGCCCCCTGGAAGCGCTCCACGGCGTCACCCTGGCCGCCCCCGCCCGCGCGCTCACCGTGCTGCTCGGGCCGAACGGCTCCGGCCGCAGCACCGCCCTGCGCGCCCTCGCCGGCACCGTACGGCTCACCGCCGGGTCCGTGGTGTGGGACGGAGCCGACGTGACCCGGCACACCGCGCACGCCCGCGCGGCCGCGGGTCTGCGCCTCGTACCGGACCGGCAGGCCGTCTTCGCCGGACTCACCGTCGCCGAGAACCTCCGCCTCGCCGCGCCCGAGCGGGACTTCGGCGCCGCCCTCGACGCCTACCCCGAGCTGGGCCCGCTCCTCGCCCGCCGCGCAGGCACCCTCTCCGGCGGCGAGCAGCGGATGCTCGCCGTCGCACGGGTCCTGGTCTCCCGGGCCCGCGTCGTCCTCGTCGACGAGCCCACCCAGGGCATGGCCCCGCCGGTCGCCGCCCGCACCCACGCCCTCCTGCGCGCACTCGACGCCTGCGTGGTCCTCGCCGAGCAGCGCCTGCCGCCCGGCCTGCGCGGGACGCCGGTGTTCGTGTACGAACTCGGGCGCGGCGCGGTCGTCTTCCGGGGCGAGGCCGGCGAGAGCCGGGCGGGCGGGCCGCCGCCGGTCAGCCCGACGAGCCCGCCGACGCCCCCGGCTCGGGGATGACCAGCGTCGTCCCCTCGTCGAGCCGGTCCGGGTGCGGCCCGATCACGTCACGGTTGGCCTTGTAGAGCGCCTGTGCGCCGCCCTCGACCTCGAAGCGCCGCGCGATGGACGCCAGCGTGTCGCCGCGCTGCACCACGTGGACGCGGCCCTCGAGCCCGTACCGCTTGGAGCAGACCGGCCACGCCTCCCAGCCCTGGGTGCGCAGCACCTCCTCCGCGACCTTGATCTGTTCGGCGCGGGTCGCGAGGTCGGCGCGCGGCGCGTACTGGAGTCCGCCGTGCTCCTCCCAGGTGGACTGCTTGAACTGGAGTCCCCCGTAGAAGGAGTTGCCGGTGTTCTCGTCCCAGTCGCCGCCGCTCTCGCACTCGGCGAGGCAGGACCACGGCCACTCGGTCTTGGCACAGTCGTACGGCTCGGCGGCGTCCGCCGGTGCGGCGAGGGCCGGCAGCGCGGCCAGGGCGAGCAGCACGCCCAGCAGGGCCGCCGTCCACCGCCGCGGGCCGTGCGCCTTCGGGAACGTAGCGCTCTGGTGCATAGCGCGGACGCTAGGCAGCCGGTGTGCGGCCGCCGGGCGTGCCGCGCCGCGCCCGGCGCGCGACCCCACCCGGTCGGCGGACCGGGTGGGGTCGTGCGGCGCACGTGCGGTCAGCTCAGCAGCAGCCGCTGCCCCGGCATGATCAGGTCGGGGTCGCCGCCGATCACCGCCCGGTTCGCGGCGTACAGGCGCTGCCAGGTGGTGCCGTGGGCCGCGGCGATCCGGCCGAGGGTGTCGCCGCCGCGGACGACGTAGCCGCCACCGCGGGTGGCGCCGCGGTCGGTGTGGCCTGAAGTGCGCGGCTTCTGCGCGGCCTTGGGAGCGGATTTCGGCGCGGCCTTGGGGGCCGCCTTCGGTGCCGCCTTGGGGGCCGACTGCACGCCGGGTGCGCTGCCGTACGCCCCGGCCCGTGCCGCACACGTGGGCCAGGCGCCCCACCCCTGCGCACGCTGCACCTTGGTGGCGACGGCGATCTGCTGCCCCCTGCTGGCCCGGTCGGCGGTCGCCGCGTAGGCCCCTCCGCCGTACGCGCGCCAGGTGCCTGCCGAGAACTGGAGCCCGCCGTAGTAGCCGTTCCCGGTGTTGATGTGCCAGTTGCCGCCGCTCTCGCAGCGGGCGATGCGGTCCCACACGCCGCCGTCCGCCGCTGGGGCGGGTCCTGCGAGGGCGAGGAGACCGAGCGGGGCGGCGAGGGCCACCCCGGCGAGGACCGCTGTCGTGCGAGCCGTTGTCGTGCGTGCCGTACGGATCGGCGCGGACATGAGAATCCCTCTCGTGGACTGCTCGTTGCGGACGGCGGTGGAATCTAGGCAGCCCACGACGGCCGCGGCAACCAACGGTCCGTCCCGCCAGGCCAGTTCGCCGTTACCCGGGGTACCGGCGATTTTCGGCCAACCGATAGATACGAGGATTTCAGTATTTGTCGACCTGTCGCCCCGACGATCTGTGACCCACTTCACCGGTCCAACTTCCTTGGAAAACCAACAAGTTGGCGGGGAGTGACGGATTCCGGGCGGTCGTTCACGGTGTGCGCCGGATGAGGTGATTCCGTTCCGATCCGGGCGTGACCGAGGACACAGATCATCCGTTGTCCCTTCATAAGCACTCGCCTGACCGTGGCCGATCACCCCGATCGGTCCAACAGATCCCTGAGGAGTCCCCGTGCCTCGCTTGCTCGACGTCAGCAACGACGTACGCGCCGAGATCGGCGACGAAGAAGCCGACCGCCTGATGGCCGGCGACAACGCCCCCGGCAGCTACGACTGCACCTCCTGCCGCACGCCGGGCGACTCGCAGCAGCAGCCGACCAGCACCGTCCTGTTCGTCGGCGACGAGACCGCCGTGCTCGCCTTCGCCCATGCCTCCTGCCTGCCCTCGCAGGTCGTCCAGGTCGCGGAGGACCAGCTGCAGGGCGCCGTGCAGTCCATCGGCGGCGGCCCGGACGCCGCGGCCGCGCCGCCGGCCGGCGGCGCCCCCGCCGCGCCCTCGCAGGCCGTGCTCGGCGTCACCAGCGGCCTCGTCCTGATCGGTGACACGACGCACCCCGCCCTGGTCGTCGAGCCGACGGGCCCCATCGCCCGCCCCGGCACGACCACGGACGGGGACGACTTCCTGCCGCTCCTGATCGAGCAGGGCTTCATGCCGGCCACCACGCTCGACGGGGTCCCCTCGGCCCTCGGCGGCTGGTCGGTGCTGCTCGCCATGGGCCAGCTGCACGCGATCCTGCAGCCCGGTACCGGCGGCGCCCCCGCCCAGGTCGCCTGGTGGCAGGCGCACCAGCCGCTCCAGGTCACGGAGGGCTGGCGGACCGCGGCGAACAAGACGCAGAGGGTGCTCGTCTTCGCCGCCTCCGCCGGGTCGATCGGCCACCAGCCGCGCGAGGACCTGCTCCGTCAGGCCCTCGACAAGGCCGCGGCGAACGGCCGCCTGGTGGCCGCCGCCATGCCGCTCGCCGGCACCTGAGCCACCCCGCCCGGACCCCGAGGGCCCCCACGAATGCGCCGGTCACACCGCTGACAGCCCGCAACAGCGCAGGCCAAGGGCGCATCCGTCGGGGGCCCGGTTCGTTGGCACATACGTGCACCCATACGACCCCACCTCATCCCCCGCGCCCGGTTCCACCCCTTCGTCCCGACGGCACCAGCCGTATCAGAACCACATCCCGTCGATGCGCCCCGCGGAGGAGCTGCCGGGCGGCCATGCCGTGGGCGGCCACGCGGGGAGCGGCCCGTCGGTGACCCCCATCTACGACGCCCTGTACGCGGAGTGGCGCCGCTCCTTCCGGACGCTGCCCGGCGACCGCAGCGGCGAGGAGGACCTGGGGTTCAGCGGCTTCGACCCGCTCCACGGCCCGCGCCCGCACCATCCGCCGCGCTGGCAGCCGTACCCCCCGCAGCACACCACGGGACGGCACTTCCCCGCGGCTCTGCCGCCGGGACCGCGCCGGGAGCACTGACCTCCCGCGCCCCGCACAGCACAACGCCGCCGAGTGGATCTCTCCACCGGCGGCGTTCGCCTGCGCTCCTGCCGGAGCGGAACTACTTCTTCTTGCCGCGCTTCTCGCGCACGCGCACCGAGATGTGGATCGGCGTGCCCTCGAAGCCGAACTCCTCGCGCAGGCGGCGCTCGATGAAGCGCCGGTAGCCGTGCTCGATGAAGCCGGAGGCGAAGAGCACGAACCGCGGCGGCTTGGAGGCGGCCTGCGTGCCGAACAGGATGCGGGGCTGCTTGCCGCCGCGCACCGGGTGCGGGTGGGAGGCGACGAGCTCGCCGAGGAAGGCGTTGAGCCGGCCCGTCGGGATGCGTGTCTCCCAGCCCTCCAGGGCCGTCTCGATCGCGGGGACCAGCTTCTCCATGTGCCGGCCGGTGCGCGCCGAGACGTTCACCCGGGGCGCCCAGGCGACCTGGCCGAGCTCGGTCTCGATCTCGCGCTCCAGGTAGTAGCGGCGCTCCTCGTCGAGGGTGTCCCACTTGTTGAACGCGAGGACGATCGCGCGGCCCGCCTCGACCGCCATCGTGACGATCCGCTGGTCCTGGATGGAGATCGACTCGGAGGCGTCGATCAGGATGACCGCGACCTCCGCCTTCTCCACGGCGGCGGCGGTGCGCAGCGAGGCGTAGTAGTCGGCGCCCTGCTGGAGGTGGACGCGCTTGCGGATGCCCGCCGTGTCGACGAACTTCCAGGTGACGCCGCCGAGCTCGATCAGCTCGTCGACCGGGTCGCGGGTGGTGCCCGCCAGCTCGTTGACGACGACGCGGTCCTCGTCGGCCACCTTGTTCAGAAGCGACGACTTACCCACGTTCGGGCGGCCGATCAGGGCGATCCGGCGCGGACCGCCGAGACCCGCGCCGCCGAAGCTCTGCTGCGGGGCCTCCGGCAGCGCCTCCAGGACGGCGTCCAGCATGTCGCCGGTGCCGCGGCCGTGCAGCGAGGAGACCGGGTGCGGCTCGCCGATGCCGAGGGACCACAGGTACGAGGCGTCGGCCTCGCCGCTCGGGCCGTCGACCTTGTTGGCGCAGAGCACGACGGGCTTGTTGGCCTTGCGCAGCAGGCGCACGACGGCCTCGTCGGTGTCGGTGACGCCGACCTTGGCGTCGACGACGAAGACGACGGCGTCGGAGGCCTCGATCGCGTACTCGGCCTGCGCGGCCACGGACGCGTCGATGCCGAGGACGTCCTGCTCCCAGCCGCCGGTGTCGACGACCTTGAAACGGCGGCCCGCCCATTCGGCCTCGTAGGTGACGCGGTCGCGGGTGACGCCCGGCTTGTCCTCGACGACGGCCTCGCGGCGGCCGATGATGCGGTTCACCAGGGTCGACTTGCCGACATTCGGGCGGCCGACGACGGCGAGGACCGGGAGCGGGCCGTGGCCCGCGGCGTCGAGCGCGCCCTCGACGTCCTCGAGGTCGAAGCCCTCCTCCGCGGCGAGCTCCATGAACTCCGCGTACTCAGCGTCGCCCAGCTCCCCGTGCTCGTGTTCCGGGGAGCCCTCGGGCTGGATCTGGTCGTTCATGAAGTCCGTACCTCGTCGTTCATTCGTGGTGATCGGTGCGCCCGCCTCGTGTCAGGAAAGCCGCACTACTGAAAGTCTCGCTCAGCGCCCGGTCAGGCGCCTGGCGTTGTCCAGGTGGCCGCTGAGCCGCTCCTGGATGCGCACGGTGGCCTCGTCGAGGGCCTTGCGCGTACGCCGCCCGCTGCCGTCGCCCGCCTCGAAGGGGTCGCCGAAGACGACGTCGACCCGGCTCCTGAGCGGGGGCAGCTTCTTTATCAACCGTCCGGACCGCTCCGTGCTTCCCAGGACGGCGACCGGGACGATCGGTGCCCCGCTGCGCACCGCGAAGTACGAGAGTCCGGCCCGCAGCGACGCGAAGTCGCCCTCGCCGCGCGTGCCCTCCGGGAAGATGCCGAGGACGCCGCCCTGCTTCAGCACGTCGAGCGCCCTCGTGATGGCCGTGCGGTCCGCGCTCGTGCGGTCGACCTTCACCTGCCCGATCCCGTCGAGGAAGGGCCCGAGCGGTCCGACGAACGCCTCCTGCTTGATCAGGAAGTGCGTCGGACGCGGGGCGACGCCCATGACCATGGGTCCGTCGATGTTGTGGGAGTGGTTCACCGCGAGGATCACCGGGCCGGTCGCCGGGACCCGCCAGGATCCCAGGACCCGCGGCTTCCACAGCCCGTACATGAGGCCGACGCCGATGCGCCGACCGACCTCGGCGCCCCGCTCGGAAGGCGCTTGGGTCACTTCGAGTCCCGCTTCTCCTCGACGAGGGTGACGACGCACTCGATGACCTGCTGCAGCGTGAGGTCGCTCGTGTCGACCTCGACGGCGTCCCCGGCCTTGGCCAGCGGCGACGTCTTGCGGCTCGAGTCGGCCTTGTCGCGGGCGACGAGGGCCTCCTGCGTGGCCTTCACGTCGGAGCCCTTGAGCTCGCCGGAGCGGCGGGCGGCGCGGGCCTCGGGCGAGGCGGTGAGGAAGATCTTCAGGTCGGCGTCGGGCAGCACGGTCGTACCGATGTCACGGCCCTCGACGACGATGCCCTTCTCGGCGCCGAGTGCGATGGTGCGCTGCAGCTCGGTGATCCGGGCGCGCACCTCGGGGACGGCGCTGACGGCGCTGACCTTGGAGGTGACCTCGGTGGTGCGGATCGGGGCGGACACGTCCGTGCCGTCCACCGTGATGGTGGGGGCGGCCGGGTCGGTGCCGGAGACGATGTCGGCCTTGCCGGCGACGGCGGCGATCGCGGACGGGTCGTCCAGCTCGATGCCGTTGTTCACCATCCACCAGGTGATCGCCCGGTACTGGGCGCCGGTGTCCAGGTAGCTGAGGCCGAGCTGCGCGGCGACGGCCTTGGAGGTGCTCGACTTGCCCGTGCCGGAGGGTCCGTCGATGGCGACGATCACTGCTGCGGCGGCGGTCGCGGCGGTTTCCATAGGTGACGGACACCTTTCTCAGTGCACGGGGGCATGGGTACGGGGCGCGGAAGCGCCCCGCACAAGGTTACTGGCTCCGGAAGACCCCTTCTTACGTGCCTCCGACGGCCCCGCTACTGGCGCATCGCCCAGCCGCGCTCGCGCAGCGCCGCGGCCAGCTTCGGCGCCTGCGCCGGCTGCACCATGAGCTGTACGAATCCGGCCTGCTGCCCGGTCGCGTGCTCGATCCGCACGTCCTCGATGTTCACGCCGGCCGCGCCCGCGTCGGCGAAGATCCGCGCCAGCTCGCCCGGCTGGTCGGAGATGAGGACGGCCACGATCTCGTACGCCGCCGGGGCCGCGCCGTGCTTGCCGGGGACCCGGGACTGGCCCGCGTTGCCCCGCCGCAGCATCGTCTCGACGCCGTCCGCGCCCTCGCGGCGCTTGGCGTCGTCGGAGGACTGGAGGGAGCGCAGCGCCTGCACCGTCTCCTCCAGGTCGCCCGCGACGGCGGAGAGCAGGTCGGCGACGGGGCCCGGGTTCGCGGAGAGGATGTCGATCCACATCCGCGGGTCGGAGGCGGCGATCCGCGTCACGTCACGGATGCCCTGCCCACAGAGGCGTACGGCGGCCTCCTCGGCGTTCTCCAGGCGGGCCGCGACCATGCTGGAGACCAGGTGCGGCATGTGCGAGACGAGGGCGACGGCCCGGTCGTGGGCGTCGGAGTCCATGACGACGGGGACGGCCCGGCACAGGGCGACCAGTTCCAGGCCGAGGTTGAGGACCTCGGTGTCCGTGTCGCGGGTCGGGGTCAGCACCCACGGCCGGCCCTCGAAGAGGTCGGCGTTGGCGGCGAGGGGGCCGCTGCGCTCACGGCCGGACATCGGGTGCGTGCCGATGTACGGGGTGAGGTCGAGGCCCAGCTCCTCCAGCTCGCGGCGCGGGCCGCCCTTGACGCTGGCGACGTCGATGTAGGCGCGGGCGAGGCCCCGGCGCATCGCGTCGGCGAGCTGTTCGGCGACGTGCGCGGGCGGCACCGCCACGATGCACAGGTCGACCGGCCCCTCGGGCGCCTCGTCGGTCCCGGCGCCGAGCGCGGCGGCGGTGCGGGCCTGCCCGGGGTCGTGGTCGGCGAGGTGCACGGTGACGCCGCGCGAGGCCAGGGCCAGGGCGGCGGAGGTGCCGATCAGGCCGGTGCCGATGACGAGTGCGGTTCTCACTGTGCGATGTCCTTGCGGAGGGTGGCCGCGGCGCCGAGGTAGACGTGCGCGACCTCGGCCTTGGTCCGCTCGGTCTCGATGTGCGCGAGGACCCGGACGACGCGCGGCAGGGCGCCCTCGATGTCGAGTTCCTGCGCGCAGATCAGGGGCACGTCGACGATGCCGAGCTTGCGGGCGGCGGCCGCCGGGAAGTCGGAGTGCAGATCGGGGGTGGCCGTGAACCAGATGGAGATCAGGTCGTCGGCGGTCAGCTCGTTGCGCTCAAGGACGGCGGTGAGCAGCTCGCTCACCTGCTCGTCCATGTGCCCGGCCTCGTCCCGATCGAGTTGGACGGCGCCCCGGACCGCTCGTACCGCCACGTCACTGCCCCTTTTCCACGTACACGAGATTGGATAGGAGACCAGCGTAATCAAGGCGGCGGACGCGGGTGCGCGGCGCCCGTCTGCCGAGACGGGTCAGAGCTTCTGCTGCTTGATACGGGTCAGAGCTTCTGCTGCTTGATCAGGTCCTCCAGGGAGCCGGACGACGGCACCTGGCCCTCGGGGGTGAGCTTGTCGACGACCTGCGGCAGTTCCCGCGCCACCTGCTCGGCCGCCTCGTCGCGGCTGACGCCCGCCTCCGCGGCGACCCTGTCGAGGGTCTCGTCGGGCACCGCCTGCTTGACCCGGTCGGGGCTGAGCGTCTGGTTGTCGCCCGTGCCGACCCACGAGTCGAGCTGGCCCTTGTCGACCAGGCCCGAGTTCGTGATCATCTCGAGCAGACCGCCCAGCGGACTCGACCCGGCGCCCGTCCCGCCACCGGAACCCGTCGCGCCGCCGCCGAGGAGGCCGCCCAGGAGCGAGCCGAGGATGTTGCCGCCGCCGGAGCCGCCGCTCTGGCCGCCTCCGCCGAGGAGACCGCCGAGCAGACCGCCCAGATCGTTACCGGCCATGGTCACGCGCCTTTCGGGACATTCACCTGCGAGGAAACCGGACCACCTCAATGTCGCCCGAACCGCCCCCTGTCGCCACCCGGCCGGAGCTGCTTGCATGGAGGCCGTACCGCTGCCGCCTCGGGGGGAGGCCCGGTCATGAAGCGCTCGGGCCCGCTGTTCACCTTGCTCGCCGGACTGGTCCTCGGCCTGTTCATGCTGTCGCTCAACGCGACGACGGGCGAGGGCACTTCGTCGTACGAGGAGGCTCCCGCGGCGAAGGTCACGCCGTCCGCCTCCGCGTCGCCTTCGAAGTCCCCGGAGCCCTCGAAATCCTCGAAGTCCTCGGAGCCTTCGGAGGCGAGCCCGACGCGGACGGCCCGCGCCAAGACCAGCTACGCGGGCCGCACCGACGACGACACGTCCGCGATCTCCATCTCCGTACGCGGCGACAAGGCGATCGCCTACTTCTGCGACGGCCGCTCCAAGGAGTCGTGGCTGAAGGGGAACGTGGAGGACGACGGCGCCATGAAGCTGTCCGGCAAGCACGGCGCGAAGCTGGAAGGCCGGCTCGCGGGCGACCGGGTGCGCGGCACCACGACCATCGACAAGCACCCCTACGGCTTCACGGCGAAGAAGGCCGTCAAGCCGTCCGGCCTGTACCGGGCGACCACCGAGGTGCGCGGCGCGAAGATCGACGGCGGCTGGATCGTGCTGCCCGACGGCCGCCAGGTGGGCATCGTGCGCCGCGACGACAAGCCGTCCGCCGCGCCGCGCATCGACCCGGAGTCGGGCGCGGTCACGGTCGACGGCGACCGGCTGACGGCCCGCCCGGTGACTCCGTGACCGCGTGACCTGCTGAGAGGGTTTTCGATGACCGTCGACCCGAACGCCGCGACCCAGGACTTCCCGAGTCCCGACCACCGCCGCCCGTCCGCGGCCCGCTATCTGGTCCCCGCGCTCGTGGCGGCGGTGGTGGCGGTGGCGCTCGGCGCGTACGGCAAGGTGCACGACCCCGCGGGCACGGCGTTCAACCTCGCCGGCTTCTCCGGCACGAGCGCGGTGAAGTCCTGGCTGGGGACGGCGGCCTTCGCCTTCGCGCTGGTCCAGATCGTCTCGGCGTTCATGGTGTACGGGAAGCTGCGCGGCCCGTCCTGGGCGCCCGCGCTGCACCGCTGGTCGGGCCGGGTCGCGTTCCTGCTCGCGGTGCCCGTGGCAGTGCACTGCCTCTACGCGCTCGGCTACCAGACGTACTCGACCCGCGTCCTGTGGCACTCGTTCCTCGGCTGCTTCTTCTTCGGGGCGTTCAGCGCCAAGATGCTGCTGCTGCGGGTGGAACGGCTGCCGGGCTGGCTGCTGCCGGTGGTGGGCGGTCTTGCGTTCGCGGTCCTGACGCTGCTGTGGTTGACGTCGGCACTGTGGTTCTTCCGGACGGTGGGAGTGACGACATGAGGCGCACCGCTTCGCGCAGGAGCGTCCTCGTCGCGGGCACGGCGGCGCTGGCGGCGGGCTGCAGCAAGTACGGGGACGAGAGCGGCGGGGGCGACGGGGGCGAGAAGACCGCCACATCGGCTGCCTCCCCCGCCCCCTCCGAGCCGACCGGCGACGGGTCCGAGAACCCGCCCCCGGCCAAGGAGCTGACGAAGACCTCCGCCGTCCCGGTCGGCGGCGGCAAGGTCTTCCCCGACGACAAGGTCGTGGTGACCCAGCCGGCCGAGGGCGACTTCAAGGCCTTCTCGGCGGTCTGCACGCACCAGGGCTGCTCGGTCAAGGACGTCTCCGGCGGCACCATCAACTGCCCGTGCCACGGCTCGAAGTTCAAGATCGAAGACGCCTCGGTGGCGGGCGGCCCGGCGCCGGGCCCGCTGGAGGCCCGGCAGATCAAGGTCACCGGAAACTCGATCACGCTCGCCTGACGTCTGCGCCTACGCTCACCCCATGAACGGGGAACACCTGGTGCGCGACCACACCATCTACGCCTGTGTCATGGGCTCGCGCGCCTTCGGCCTGGCCACGGACACGAGCGATACGGACCTCCGGGGCGTGTACCTGGCCCCGACGCCGCTGTTCTGGCGCTTCGAGAAGCCACCGACGCACGTCGACGGCCCGGCGGACGAACAGTTCTCCTGGGAGCTGGAGCGCTTCTGCGAACTGGCGCTGCGCGCCAACCCGAACGTCCTGGAGTGCCTGCACTCCCCGCTGGTCGAGCAGGTCACGGACACGGGCCGCGAACTCCTGTCCCTGCGCGAGGCGTTCCTCTCGCGCAGGGCGCACGAGACGTTCGCCCGCTACGCGGCGGGCCAGCGCAGGAAGCTGGAAGCGGACGTCCGCACCCACGGCGCCCCGCGCTGGAAGCACGCGATGCACCTGCTGCGTCTCCTGAGCTCCTGCCGCGACCTGCTGCGCACCGGGAAACTGACGATCGACGTGGGCCCGGACCGCGAACCGCTGCTCGCGGTGAAGCGCGGCGAGGTGTCCTGGCCGGAGGTGGACCGCCGGATGACGCGCCTGACGGCCGAGGTCGAGGAGGCGGCGCCCCGCACGCCCCTCCCCCAGGAGCCGGACCGCGCCCGAGTGGAGGACTTCCTGATCCGCACGCGCCGCGCCTCCGCCGCGCTCAGCCCGTGACCACCGCGTCCCACCGCGCCCCGAACCCCAGCAGCTCCTCCCGGTGCTCGATGCGGTCGGTCCACTCCTCGGGCCACGCGTCGGCGCCGAGGTGCGCCCCAGCGAAGGCCCCGGCGAGGGCCGCGATCGAGTCCGAGTCGCCGGAGGTGCAGGCGGCGCGGCGCAGCGCCAGGACCGGTTCGTCGACGAAGAGGAGGAAGCTCAGCAGGGCCGTGGCCAGGGCCTCCTCCGCGATCCAGCCGGCGCCCGTGGCGAGGCACGGGTCGGTCTCGGGGGACGGCTGACGCAGCGCCTCCCGCAGCCGGTCGAGGACGGTCAGGCACTCGTCCCAGCCGAGCGCGATGAACCGCTGCGGCGTCGGCTCCGCGCCGCGCCGCCACAGGTCGCCGAGCCAGGCCTCGTGGTACGTCTCCCGGTTCTCGTACGCGTAGGAGCGGAGCCGGCCGACCAGGCCCGTCGGCTCCGCGCCCGCGGCGAGGAGGCGTACAGCGTGCGCGGTGAGGTCGGCGGCGGCGAGGCCGGTGGGGTGGCCGTGGGTGAGGCCCGCCTGCAACTGGGCGGCGCCCGCGCGCTGTTCGTCGCTCAGCCCGGGGACGAGCCCCAGCGGCGTGACACGCATATTGGCGCCGCAGCCCTTGGAGTGGATCTGGCTGGCCTCCTGCCAGGGCCGGCTCGCGGTCTTCAGGAGGGCGCACGCGCGCAGGCAGGTGTTGCCGGGAGCGCGGTTGTTGTCGGGCGACTCGTACCAGTCGACGAACTCCTCGCGCAGCGGGCGCTCGAACCGCTCCGGCGTGAGGGGCCCGGTCCTGTGCAGCGCCCGCGCCACGGCGAGCGCCATCTGCGTGTCGTCGGTGATGTACGCGACGGGGTGGCCCGGCAGCTCCATCTCCCGCCAGGGCCCGTGCTTGTCGAGGATGGCGGGTACGTCGCTGAACTCGGTCGGGTAGCCGAGCGCGTCCCCGAGGGCGAGGCCGAGCAGCGATCCGGTGGCGGGACTCTTCGTCATCGGCGGGACCTCTCCGAGGGCTCGTGCGCGGGGCGCAGCAGCGGCGGGTGCAAGGACGTGGCGTCGCCGGCCCGGTACAGCGCCGCGGGCTTGCCGCGCCCGCCGGTGAGCCGGGACGCGCCGGGGATCTGCTCGACGAAGCCGGGCGTCGCGAGCACCTTGCGGCGGAAGTTCGCCGGGTCGAGGTCGGTCCCCCACACCACCTCGTAGACCTGCCGCAGCTCGCCGAGGGTGAACTCGGGCGGGCAGAACGCGGTGGCCAGGCAGGTGTACTCCAGCTTCCCGCCGATCCGGATCTGGGCGTCGGCGAGGATCCGGTCGTGGTCGAAGGCGAGCGGGCCCTGGGTCCCGTACGGCAGCCAGGCGGCCCGCGCCGCGTCCCCGCCGCCGTGCGCCTGCGGGGCGTCGGGCACGAGCGCGGCGAACGCGACGGACACCACCCGCATCCGCGGATCGCGCCCCGGTTCGCTGTACGTGCGCAGCTGTTCCAGATGCAGCCCGGCGACGTCGGCGAGCCCGGTCTCCTCGGCGAGTTCGCGGCGCGCCGCCGCCTCCGCGGACTCGTGCGGCTCCAGGAACCCGCCGGGCAGCGCCCAGCGCCCCGCGTACGGCTCGTGGCCGCGCTCGACGAGCAGGATGTGCAGCCGTCCCGACCGGAGCGTGAACACGGCCAGGTCGACGGTGACGGCGAAGGGCTCGTAGGCGTACTTGTCGTAGCCCGCCACGGTGCCGTTGTCGGACATGCGAGGACCCCCTCCCTTTATGGTCCAACAGACCTTAAAGGGAGGGGGTCGCCGCACACAAGACCCGCGCAGGCGCGACCTACAGGTCGACCTCCTGCATCAGCATGCCGACCTCGGTGTTCGAGAGGCGTCGCAGCCAGCCCGACTTCTGGTCGCCCAGCGTGATCGGGCCGAAGGCGACCCGCACCAGCTTGTCGACCGGGAAGCCGGCCTCGGCCAGCATCCGCCGCACGATGTGCTTGCGGCCCTCGTGCAGGGTGACCTCGACCAGGTAGTTCTTGCCGGTCTGCTCGACGATGCGGAAGTGGTCCGCTCGCGCGTACCCGTCCTCCAGCTCGATGCCGTCCTTGAGCCGCTTGCCCAGGTCGCGCGGGATCGGGCCCACGAGGTGCGCGAGGTAGACCTTCTTCACGCCGTACTTCGGGTGCGTGAGGCGGTGCGCCAGCTCACCGTGGTTGGTGAGCAGGATGACGCCCTCGGTCTCCGTGTCGAGCCGTCCCACGTGGAAAAGGCGCGTCTCACGGTTGTTCGTGTAGTCGCCGAGGCACTGCCGCCCCTCGTTGTCCTCCATGGTGGAGACGACGCCGACCGGCTTGTTCAGCGCGAAGAACTGGTACGACTGCGTGGCCACGGTCAGGCCGTCGACCTTGATCTCGTCCTTCTCCGTGTCGACACGGAGACCCTGCTCCATGACGATCTCGCCGTTGACCTCGACACGGGCCTCGTCGACCAGCTCCTCGCAGGCGCGCCGCGAGCCGTAACCGGCACGGGCCAGCACCTTCTGGAGCCGCTCGCCCTCCTGCTCGGCGCCGGGGAACGTCTTCGGGAGCTTGACGTCCTTCTTGCCCGCGTACCGCTCGCGGTTGCGCTCCTCGGTCCGCGTCTCGTACTCGCGCGAACGCGAGGGAGCCGTGCGGCCCCTTCCCGCCTGCCCGCCCGACTGCTGCTGCCCGCGCTTGGGGCCGCCCTTGGCGCCGCCGCGCGCGGAGGCGCCACGGCCCGCCTTCGGACCGTCCTTCGTGGCGTTCGGGCCTACGTCGTAGAGGCGCTCCTCGGGACGCGGCCGCTTCGGGCGAGCGGGCCTGTCGTCCCGCTTGTCGTCACGCCTGTCGTCACGCTTGTCGTCGCGGTAGCCACCGCCACCGCGCCTGTCGTCGCGGTTGTTGCCGGCGCCGCGCTGGTTGCCGCGGCCCCCGCTGTTCCCGCCGCGGCCGCTGCTGTTGCCACCACGGCTCCCGCCGTTGTTTCCGCTGCTGTTCCTGCCGCTGCTGCTTCGCATCAGATTTCCGTTAGTCGTGTACGTCGACACCCGGCGCATCGGGTGCGTCCGGGTCGAACGACGGAACGCCTTCCTGCGTATCGCCCTCGATCGCGTCCGCCTCGGGGAGGAAGGGCGCGAGTTCCGGCAGCTCGTCCAGGCCGCGCAGGCCCATCCGCTCCAGGAAATAGTTCGTCGTCCTGTACAGGATCGCACCTGTTTCGGGTTCCGCGCCCGCCTCCTCCACCAGACCCCGCTGCAACAGGGTCCTCATGACCCCGTCACAGTTCACTCCGCGCACCGCGGAGACCCGGGAACGGCTGACCGGCTGCCGGTACGCGACGACGGCGAGGGTCTCCAGGGCCGCCTGGGTGAGCCTCGCCACCTGCCCGTCCAGGACGAAGCCCTCGACGGCGGCCGCGTACTCGGGCCGGGTGTAGAAGCGCCAGCCGCCCGCCACGAGCCGCAGCTCGAAGCCGCGGCCCTGCGTGCGGTACTCGTCGGCCAGCTCCCGCAGCGCGTCGCTCACGGCCCTCCTGGGCCGCTGCAGGATCTTGGCCAGATGCTCCTCGGTGGCGGGCTCGTCGACCACCATGAGCACGGCTTCCAGGGCGGGCTTGAGGTCGAGCACCGCCACGCCACCGGGGTCGAGCTCGCTCATCGGGCAGCCTCCTTCTGCTCGGGGTCCGCGGCGGCCCCGGGCGCGTCGGGCACCTCGGGCGCCCTGTCGAACTCGTCCGTCACCACGGGCTCGGCGTCGGCGTCGCCCCCGGTCCAGCGCACCATCAGCTCACCCAGCGGAGTCTCCTGGTCGAGCCCGACGGCCTTCTCGCGGTACAGCTCCAGCAGGGCCAGGAACCGGGCGACGACGGTGAGCGTGTCGTCGGTGTCGGCGACGAGCTCCCGGAACGGGGCCTCACCGACCTCCTTGAGCCGGGCGACGACGAGCTGCGCCTGCTCCTGCACGCTCACCAGCGGCGCGTGAATGTGCTCGACGTACACCTGCGGCTCGGGCTTCGGCTGCATCGCCTTCACGGCCAGCTTCGCGAACCCCTCGGCGCCGATGTTGATGACGACGTCGGGCAGCAGCTCGGCGTGGTGCGGCTCCAGGCCCACGGTCCGCGGGTACCGCCGCGCCTCGTCGTCCATCCGCTCGCTGAAGATGTCGGCGATCCGCTTGTACGCGCGGTACTGCAGCAGCCGCGCGAAGAGCAGGTCCCGCGCCTCCAGGAGGGCCAGGTCCGCCTCGTCCTCCACCTCGGCGGCGGGCAGCAGGCGGGCGGCCTTCAGATCGAGCAGCGTCGCGGCGACGACGAGGAACTCCGTCGTCTGGTCGAGGTCCCAGTCCGGCCCCATGGCCCGGATGTGGGCCATGAACTCGTCGGTGACCTTGGAGAGCGCGACCTCGGTGACGTCGAGCTTGTGCTTGGAGATGAGCTGCAGCAGAAGATCGAACGGCCCCTCGAAATTATCGAGCCGAACCGTGAACTTCCCGTCGTCGACCTCGGCAGACTCACCGCCGGCGCCAACCTCGCCCTCCGGCACTTCTGCCTGGGCTTCCCCACCCACTTCGGGCGCCGCCGCCTCCGCTTCGGCCGCCTCCGCCTTGGGCAATCTGCCGCCTTGGGCGGCAGGGTGGGCAAGGCGGCCCCCGGTTCCGGCCGAGGATTGCGACGGCTCCGGCTCCGGCTCGGAGAGCGCACCACGCCCGAGCGCACGCCGACGACCGCCCGGCGGCGGCATCGGAGGACCAGAGGATTCGTTGACGGACATCAACCCAGGACGCTACCCGCCCAGCGGCTAGCGCCCCCGCAGCCGACGTACAAGAATGCTCGCGTCCCCACGGGACTCCAGATCGGCCAGGACCACGGCGACCGCCTCACGCACGATCCGCCCCCGGTCGACCGCGAGCCCGTGCTCACCGCGCAGCACGAGCCGCGCGTGCTCGAGGTCCATCAGCTCCTCGGCGGAGACGTACACGGTGATCTTCTCGTCGTGCCGCTCACGCCCGCTGGGCCGCCGATTCGCCGCCCGCGACCGCTTCCGCGCCGCCGCGGACGACCCACGCCCACCGGAACCTTCCTGCGCCCCGCCGGAGGCCTTGCGTCCGGCCTTCTCCGCGCCCTCCGCGGCAGCGCCCCGGGTGCGCGACCCGGCGTCCGACTCGGCCTCGGCCGCGGAGTGCTCACCGGACGCGGAGGAGGCCGGAGCCGCCTCCGCTTCGCCGTCGGAGGCGGCCGCCTCGTCGCTCTCCCCGGCGGGCGAGGGAACCCGCGCCTCGCCGTTCGCCGAGCGTCTCGGCGACGACGCCTGCAGCCCCATGCCCCCGGTCGTACGGAACAGTTCGTCGGCCCCCGGCAGACTCACTCGGCGTGACACCGGGCGAGCACCTCCCTGGCAAGCTGGCGATAGGCCGCGGCACCGACCGAGTTCGAGGCGTACGTGGTGATCGGCTCACCGGCGACCGTGGTCTCCGGGAAGCGAACGGTTCTGCCGATCACCGTGTGGTAGACGTTGTTGTCGAACGCCTCCACGACGCGCGCGAGCACCTCACGGCTGTGCACGGTCCGCGAGTCGTACATCGTGGCGAGGATCCCGTCGAGCTCCAGGTCCGGGTTGAGCCGCTCCTGGACCTTCTCGATCGTCTCGGTCAGCAGGGCGACACCACGCAGCGCGAAGAACTCGCACTCCAGCGGCACGATCACCTTGTGAGCGGCCGTCAGCGCGTTCACGGTCAGCAGGCCGAGCGAGGGCTGACAGTCGATCACGATGTAGTCGTAGTCGGCCATCAGCGGCTTGAGCGCCCGCTGCAGCGTGGACTCGCGCGCCACCTCGCTGACCAACTGCACCTCGGCAGCGGACAAGTCGATATTGCTGGGGAGCAGGTCCATGTTCGGAACCGCGGTCTTCAGCAGGACCTCGTCCGCGGCCATGCCCCGCTCCATGAGCAGGTTGTAGACCGTGAGGTCGAGCTCCATCGGGTTCACGCCGAGGCCGACCGACAGGGCACCCTGCGGGTCGAAGTCGACGAGCAGGACCCGGCGGCCGTACTCGGCGAGCGCGGCACCCAGGTTGATGGTCGACGTGGTCTTGCCGACGCCGCCCTTCTGGTTGCACATCGCGATGATCTTCGCCGGGCCGTGATCGGTCAGCGGTCCTGGGATCGGGAAGTACGGCAACGGACGCCCGGTGGGACCGACGCGCTCGCGGCGCTGGCGGGCAGCGTCGGGGGCGAGCGTGGCCGCGTACTCGGGGTCGGGCTCGTACTCGGCGTCGGGGTCGTAGAACGACCCCTCGGGCAGGGTGTCGTAGTCGGCGAAGTGGCTTTGTGTGTCGCCACTTCGGTCGCCGGCCATGGCGTTCACGTGATGGCCATCCATGCTCTGGTCTGCTGTCTGCGTCGGCGTCTGCTGGGGGATGCCCTGATAACTGCTCTGATGGGCAGCGAAGGTACGCACAGCGACGGGGCCGACAGCCTGAAGCCCCGCGGGAACCTGTCCGCCTGGCTGGCCACCCCCGGGAGTAAATGTCGACTCATTCACAAGTCGTCTTACCTCCTTGGATATGGCCAGGAACATTTATCGATAGGTCAGCGTGGCACCATGCCGACGGTTGGCGACTCTATGGCGTGTCACCGCTCCGCAGCAACACAATCCGCCGGACCCGGCCCGATGTGTCGGTAACGAAACACCCTCATGTCAAGGGCGTACGACGGCTCTTCGGTGCATTTCGTCGCCGTGCGAATCGGGTAAAGGGTTACGTTCGCGGCGAGTTGACCATGTCCGGACCCGTCCTGATCCCCTACACGTACGGCCGGACCCCTCACAAGGTCCGGCCGTAGGCGTGAGATTGACGACTTTTGTTGACGTCGCCTTGGAGACAGGTCAGCCGAGCAGGCTCTCCAGCTCGACGTGCTCGAGGCCGTGCGCCTCGGCGACCTCCTTGTAAACGACCTTGCCGTCATGGGTGTTGAGACCCAGGGCGAGGGCCGCGTCGCGGCGCAGGGCCTCGGCCCAGCCGCGGTTCGCCAGCTCGACGATGTACGGCATCGTCGCGTTGGTCAGCGCGTACGTCGAGGTGTTCGGGACCGCGCCGGGCATGTTGGCGACGCAGTAGAAGACCGAGTTGTGCACCTTGAAGGTCGGCTCGGCGTGCGTGGTCGGGTGCGAGTCCTCGAAGCAGCCGCCCTGGTCGATCGCGATGTCGACAAGGACACTTCCGGGCTTCATACGGGACACGAGCTCGTTGGTGACCAGCTTCGGCGCCTTGGCGCCGGGGATCAGGACGGCGCCGATGACGAGGTCGGCCTCCAGGCAGGCCTTCTCCAGCTCGAAGGAGTTGGAGACGACCGTCTGGATCTTCGTGCCGAAGACCTTGTCCGCCTCCTTGAGCTTGTTGATGTCCTTGTCGAGCAGGGTCACGTGGAAGCCCATGCCGATGGCGATCGTCGCGGCGTTCCAGCCGGAGACGCCACCGCCGATGACGACGGCCTTGCCCGCGTGCACGCCGGGCACACCGCCGGGCAGCACACCGCGGCCGCCGTTGGCGGCCAGCAGGTGGTAGGCGCCGACCTGCGGGGCGAGGCGGCCCGCGACCTCGGACATCGGGGCGAGCAGCGGCAGCTGGCGGTTCGCGGTCTCGACCGTCTCGTACGCGATGGCGGTCGTGCCGGACTCCAGGAGCGCGTCCGTGCACTCCTTGGACGCGGCCAGGTGCAGGTACGTGAAGAGCGTCTGGTCCTTGCGGAGGCGGTGGTACTCCTCCGCGATCGGCTCCTTGACCTTCAGGAGCAGGTCCGCCGTGGCCCAGACCTCGTCGGCGGTGCCGAGGATCTGCGCGCCGGCCGAGACGTACTCGGCGTCCGTGATCGAGGAGCCGACACCGGCGTTCTGCTCGACGAAGACCTGGTGGCCGTGGCGTACCAGCTCATGGACGCCGGCCGGGGTGATGGCCACCCGGAACTCGTTGTTCTTGACCTCGCGGGGGATGCCGACCTTCATCGTCGATCACGGTCCTTGGCTCAGGGGTTAAAACGGGCAATGCACTACATAGCGGCACATCGGAGGACGCACCGGGAGACGCCACGGATGACCGCGGCAGAGCCAGTCTAATGAAGGTTATTGAGCTGTCTAGCCTTTCGAAGCATCAATCTTCTGCGGATGCACTACGGATTTCGCAGGTGTTAGCGGCCTGTTCCGAAGGTTTTGCCTCCGCTCCCTCCGGAGGCGCCAGCTCCTCTCCCAGCATGCGCTCGGCCGCACCCCGGTGCAGCTTGGCGGCGGCGGGGTCGCCGAGCCGGTCGAGGGTGTCGGCGAGGCGCAGCTGGAGCGCGGCCTGCAGCCGCGTGTCCTGCGCCTGACGCGCCCACTCGATCGCCTCCCGGCAGGTGTGCAGCGACTCCTCGGGCCGGCCCGCGTATTCGAGCACCCGTGCCAACTCACTCAGGGCCCGTGCCTGCGCGGGCACGTCGCCCTCCTTGCGGTAGCCGGCGAGCGCCGAGCGCAGCGACCGCTGCGCCTCGCCGTAGCGGCCCGCGTACGTGTGGACTCCCGCGATCCGTCCGTGCAGGCGCGCGGCGTCGGCCCGCTCGCCGCGCGTGAGCCGCTGCGCGAGGGCCCGTCCGTACCAGTCGGCGGCCCGCTGCCAGTCCCCCAGCGACTGGTAGGCGCCGCCTACGGATTCCATCGCACGGCCCGTCGCGTACGGGTCCCGGGCGGCGCGGCCCGCGTCGAGCGCGGCCCGGTAGCGGGCCAGGGCCTCGTGGGTGCGGCCGGTCCTGGCGTCGAGGTCGGCGAGGTTGAGCAGGGCCGCGGCCTGCTCCCTCGGCAGCTCGCGCCGCTCGGCGACATCGAGCACGAGCCGGTGGATCCCGTACAGCTCGGACGCGGCGTCCTCGGTGCCCCGGTGCGCCACGATCGCCCGTACGAGAGCGGCCATCAGACGCCTCGCGAGGGTGTCCAACTCCCCGTCCGCGACGGCCAGTCGGGCCGCGGCGAGCAGCGCGGGCTGCCGTACGCGCAGCCACCGGGCGGCCGCCTCCCGGTCGGCGAAGCGCAGGGCGCTCGGCAGTCCGGCGAGCTTCTTGCGGGCCGGGGAGCCGTCGGGTTCGGTGACGGCGCGGCACGAGGTGAGCAGCCGTACGGTCCGCTCCAGCATCCGGGCGCGGGCCAGCTGCACCTCGGCGGGGCGGTCGACGGTCTCGGTGAGGCCGCGCAGGAACGGTGCGAGGCAGCCGGGCACCTCGTACTGCGGCAGCTCGGAGTCCACGCCGCGGACCAGGCCGAGGGTGACGAAGGCGTCGAGGGTGGAGTGGGCCGCCGCGACCGAGCAGCCGGCGAGGGCCGACGCGGTGTGCGGGTCGACGAGTCCCTCGGGGGCGAGGCACAGGTAGCGCAGTATCCGGGCGGCGGGCCCGGGCAACGATTCGTAGGCGAAGCGGAAGACGCGCGCGAGCGAGGACCCGTCCGGTTCGAGGGCGTGCAGCTGCTTGGCCAGATCGGCGACGGATTCCTTGGGGCGTGCGGCGAGCCAGCCGCCCGCGATCTCCAGGGCGGCGGGTCCCGCGCCGCACAGCTCCACCAGGGACTCGGCCGAGCGCGGGTCGCAGGTGACGCGGACCGAACCGGTGTGCCAGGTGAGGAGTTCGAGCGCGGCCTTGGTGTCGAGGCCGCCGAGCGTGCAGGGCCGCACGTCCGGGATGCCGGTCAGCGGGCCCTCGGCGACGGCCACGGCGAGGCAGTCCGGGGTGTCGGGGAGCAGCGGGTCGACCTGTTCGGCGCTGCCCGCGTCGTCGAGGAGCAGCACGACGCGGCGGACCGCGAGTCCTTCGCGCAGCCGCTCGGAGAGGTCGTCGGCGTTCTCGCCGGGCGGGGCGGGCAGTTCGAGGGCGTTCAGCAGGTCACGCAGGACGTGTTCGGTGGGGACGGGGGTGCCGTCGGGAGCGGTGAGGCGGGCCCGCAGGGTGCCGTCGGGGTACTGGTCGCGGACGCCCCGCAACAGCTCTTCGGCGAGGGCGGTGCGTCCCGTGCCCGGGCGTCCCGCGATCAGGAGCACCCGGGCACGGGGCGCCTTGCGCCCCGAGAGCGTGTCGAGTCCGGCCCGCTCGATGTCGGACCGGAGCTGCGACAACTCCCGCTTGCGTCCCAGGAACTGACGCTCCGCCACCTCTTGCGCCCGACGGGTGCGACGCCGTTTGCGGGGCCGTCCGGGGGCCGATTCGGCCTCCGTCACGTCGTCCGACTCGACCGCCTGATCCGTCACGGGCCACGCTCCGTCTCACCCATCCCCTCCGGGGGTCGGCAGGGGGCGTTCCCGAGCCTAGTTGAGGGGGTGCGGGTGCCCTTGGCGGGCGGCGCGCCCAAGTCCCCTGATCGGATCAACGGATGATGTGACCACTATCAAGCCCCGCCGGCGTTTGAGGTGCGGGGTCCGGGGCGGAGCCCGGAGGCCGTGACCACGGTGGCGTTACGCGTCGAACGGTCGCGCCGGCCACTCCGCCAGCGCCGGGCGCAGGGAGTCAAGACCGTCCCCCGCAAGCACAGCGCTCAGCGAAAGCGCTCCGACCACAAGGCAGTTGTTGTGCAGCTCGCCCGCGAGCACACCACGGACCAGCTCCGCCAGCGGCACCCGCGCGAACTCCATGTCCGCCTCTTCCTCCTCCACCTCGAACCGCTCGCCCTCCGCCTCGGAGAGGTCCCGCGCGAGGAAGATGCGGACGGCCTCGGAGCAGCCGCCCGGCGTCGTGTAGACGTCCGTGAGGACCCGCCAGTCCTCGGCCTTGACGTGCACCTCTTCGTACAGCTCGCGCTGCGCCGCGTGCAGCGGGTTCTCACCGGGGACGTCGAGGAGGCCCGCCGGGATCTCCCACAGCTTCATGCCCACGGGGTGCCGGTACTGCTTGAGCAGCAGCACCCGGTCCTGGTCGTCGAGGGCCACCACGGCCACGGAGCCGGGGTGCACCTGGTAGTCGCGGCGGGCGACGGAGCCGTCCGGCATGACGACGTCATCCGTGCGTACGGAGGTCTTGTTCCCGACGAAGGGGGTGTCGGTCGCCCGCACCTCCCACTCCTCGGCCGTGTCCACGAGCGGCGTGTTGGCCGTCATACCGAAAGCCCTCCTACGTACGCGTGAGCGGTACTCACAAGAAACCGGGGCGCACGCCGCAAAGGCGTACACCCCGGTAACCGTACATCGCTGCTGTTACAAGCCTTACTTGGCCTTCTTCGCGCTCGCCGAACCGCCCTGCGCCGCCTTCACCTTGCGCTCCACGGCCGCCTTCACCAGACCGGCGAACAGCGGGTGCGGACGCGTCGGGCGCGAGCGCAGCTCCGGGTGCGCCTGCGTGGCGACCAGGTAGGGGTGGACCTCGCGCGGGTACTCGACGTACTCGACGAGCTTGCCGTCGGGCGACAGGCCGGAGAACTGCAGACCGGCCTTCTTCTCCAGCTCGGCGCGGTACGCGTTGTTCACCTCGTAGCGGTGCCGGTGGCGCTCCTCGACGTACTCCTTGTTGTCGTACACCTCGCGCACGATGGAGCCCTCGGCGAGCTTCGCCGGGTACATGCCGAGCCGCATGGTGCCGCCCATGTCGCCCTCACCGGCGACGATGTCGAGCTGCTCGGCCATGGTCGAGATGACCGGGTGGGCCGTGGCCGCGTCGAACTCGGTGGAGTTGGCGTCCGGGATGTCGGCCAGGTTCCGCGCGGCCTCGATGACCGTGCACTGGAGGCCCAGGCAGAGGCCGAGGAGCGGGATCTTGTTCTCGCGGGCGAACTGGATCGCGCCGACCTTGCCGGACACGCCGCGGTCGCCGAAGCCGCCGGGGATGCAGATCGCGTCGACATCGCCGAGCGTCTTCTTGGCGCCGGCCGGCGTCTTGCAGTCGTCCGACGTGACCCACTTGATCTTGACCTTGGCACGGTTGGCGAAGCCGCCCGCGCGCAGCGCCTCGGTCACCGACAGGTAGGCGTCGGGCAGGTCGATGTACTTGCCGACCAGGGCCATGACGATCTCGTGGTCCGGCTTGTGGACACGGCCGAGCAGGTCGTCCCACTGCGTCCAGTCCACGTCACGGAACGGCAGGTCCAGCTTGCGGACGGCGTAGGCGTCCAGGCCCTCGCTGTGCACGACCTTCGGGATGTCGTAGATCGAGGGGGCGTCGGGGCAGGCGACGACCGCGGCCTCGTCGACGTCGCACATCAGGCTGATCTTGCGCTTGATCGCGGTCGGGACCTCACGGTCGCAGCGCAGCACGATGGCGTCCGGCTGGATACCGATGTTGCGCAGCGCCGCAACCGAGTGCTGGGTCGGCTTCGTCTTCAACTCACCCGACGGGCCGATGTACGGCAGGAGGGAAATGTGGACGACCAGCACGTTGTCGCGGCCGACCTCGTGGCGGACCTGGCGGACGGTCTCCAGGAACGGCAGCGACTCGATGTCGCCGACGGTGCCGCCGACCTCGGTGATCACGACGTCGACCTCGTCCGTCGCCATGCGGCGGATGCGGTGCTTGATCTCGTTCGTGATGTGCGGGATGACCTGGACGGTGTCGCCGAGGTACTCGCCGCGCCGCTCCTTGGCGATGACCTGCGAGTACACCTGGCCGGTGGTCACGTTGGCCGAGCCGTCGAAGTCGATGTCGAGGAAGCGCTCGTAGTGGCCGATGTCCAGGTCGGTCTCGGCGCCGTCGTTGGTGACGAACACCTCGCCGTGCTGGAAGGGGTTCATCGTGCCCGGGTCGACGTTCAGGTACGGGTCGAGCTTCTGCATGACGACGCGGAGGCCACGGGCCTTGAGCAGCATGCCGAGGCTGGAGGCGGTGAGGCCCTTACCGAGGGACGAGGCGACACCCCCAGTGACGAAGATGTGCTTGGTCGTCGAAGATTTCGGCTGCATGGCCAAGAGGGGGCTCCCGTGGTCGCGGTCGTGGGGTGCGTACCGACGCGCTCGCCCGAATTTTCGGGGTGCGCCGTCGCTGCGGTTCGGGGGTTCTATGACCACCGGCTCACGGGCTACCAGGGTATCAGCGACGGGACGAGGCTGCTTCCGGCCACGCTCCGCGCACAGCTCACCACGCAGGTGGGACAGGGGGTGGACCATCACCCGTACGGCCCAGACGCGCACGGGACGTGTTGCGTTGAGCGGCACGCGGATCACTTGAGCGCGTCGTATCCTGCTCGGACACTCGGCTGGCGAGTCACAACGGAACACGGCGTCACGACGGCAACACCCCCGCCCGTCCCCCACCGTTCATCGGAGCACTGCGTCCGTTCGCCGCGATCCCCACCCGGAACAACCGACTCGTCAGTTCGTTTGACAACCATGTATCCGGACGGCGTATCAACGGACAGCACGATCCGTCGTCCCATCCCCCCACCCTTCAACCCCTCGCATCACTTCTTCGCTCCAACTTTTCACTCCAACCGTGGCCGTTCGACTGGAGATGCACGTGGCCGGGCGCATCGAGGATTACGCACTCATCGGAGACATGCAGACCGCCGCCCTGGTCTGCCGGGACGGCACAGTCGACTGGCTGTGCCTGCCCCGCTTCGACTCGCACGCCATTTTCGCCGGGTTGCTCGGCACCGAGGATCACGGGTTCTGGCGCCTGGGTCCCGCCCATGCGTCCGATACGGAGCCGCCGAGAGCGGCACGCCGGGGCTACCGCGGCGACTCGCTGGTCCTGGAGTCGGAGTGGGACACGCCGCGCGGCACGGTCCGGGTCACGGACTTCATGCCGCCGCGCGACGGCGCACCTCAGCTGACCCGGATCGTGGAGGGCGTGAGCGGACGCGTGCCGATGCGTTCCGCGCTGCGCATGCGCTTCAGCTACGGCCGGATCACTCCCTGGGTGCACAAGGTCGACGGCCGTACGGTCGCCGTGGCGGGGCCCGACTCCGTGTGGCTGGACTCCGAGGCCGAGACGTACGGCGAGAACCTGACGACGTACTCGGACTTCACGGTGGCGCCCGGTGAGCGGGTCGCCTTCACCATCCAGTGGCAGCCCTCGCACAAGGAGCAGCCGCCGCTGCCGGATCCGGAGAACGCGCTCACGGCGACCGAGCAGTTCTGGCGCGAGTGGGTCGAGCACTGCACGTACCACGGCCCGTACCGCGAGGCCGTCGTCCGCTCGCTCATCACGCTGAAGGCCCTCACGTACGCGCCGACGGGCGGCATCGTCGCCGCGCCGACGACCTCGCTGCCCGAGGAGATCGGCGGCGTACGCAACTGGGACTACCGCTACACCTGGCTGCGCGACGCCGCCATCACCCTGTCGTCGCTGCTGCGCACGGGGTACCGCGAGGAGGCCCGCGCCTGGCGCGAGTGGCTGCTGCGGGCCGTCGCGGGCGACCCGGAGAACCTGCAGATCATGTACGGCATCGCGGGCGAGCGGGAGCTCGGCGAGGCGGAGCTGGACTGGCTGCCCGGGTACGAGAACTCGGGCCCGGTCCGGGTCGGGAACGGCGCCGCCCATCAGCTCCAGCTCGACGTGTACGGCGAGGTCACCGAGGCGCTGCACCTCGCGCACATGACGGGCCTGGCGAGGAACGACTACGCGTCGATGCTCCAGCTCAAGCTCATCCGGTACCTGGAGGGGCACTGGGACGAGCCGGACGAGGGCATCTGGGAGGTGCGCGGTCCGCGCCGGCACTTCGTGCACTCGAAGGTCATGGCGTGGGTGGCGGTGGACCGCACCATCAAGCTCATCGAGTCCGGTGACGTGGACGGCCCGCTGGAGAAGTGGCGCGACCTGCGCGACGACATCCACCGGGACGTCTGCGAGAAGGGCTACGACAAGGAGCGCAACACCTTCACGCAGTCGTACGGCAGCAAGGAGCTGGACGCCTCGCTGCTGCTGATCCCGCAGATGGGCTTCCTGCCGCCCGACGACAAGCGGGTCATCGGCACCATCGAGGCGATCCAGCGGGAGCTGTCGACGCCGGACGGCTTCATCCTGCGGTACCCGACGGACGGCGACGACGCCGGTGTCGACGGGCTGCCGGGCGACGAAGGGGCGTTCCTCGCCTGCTCGTTCTGGATGGCGGACGACCTCGCGATGATCGGCCGGGTCGACGAGGCCCGCAAGCTGTTCGAAAAGCTGCTCGCGCTCCGCAACGACCTGGGCCTGCTCGCCGAGGAGTGGGACCCGCGCCTCCAGCGCCAGGTCGGCAACTTCCCGCAGGCGTTCAGCCACGTGCCACTGATCGACACGGCACTGCGGCTGACCGCCTCGGGGGCGTACGGCGGTTAGACGGGCTGGTCGGCGGGGCGCTGCGTGCGCTCCGCCGCGTCCTCCAGGACGATGCGGCCGATGATCTCGTAGCGGTGCGGGTGGCGGGCCTTGACGTAGAGGCCGAGGGCCAGGCCGCCGAAGAAGACCAGGCCGACGGTCCACGGGATCGCCTTGAAGAACACCGAACCGGCGGCCGTGCCCGCCGCCGTGTCCATGTTGATGACGAGCAGGACGACGACCGCCGTCATGCCGATGCCGCCGAGCAGCGGAGCGACGAGCGTCCTGAACCAGTGCCGGTCCTCCGGGTGGTTGCGGCGGAAGTAGCCGATGACCGCGAAGGAGCACAGCGTCTGGACGATGAGGATCGCCATCGTGCCGAGGATCGCGAGGAGCGTGTAGAGGTGGATGTACGGGTCCTGGCCCGTCACCCAGAAGGCGCCGACGAGCGCCACCGCGATCACCGACTGCACGAACGACGCGACGTACGGCGAGCCGTGCTTGTGGTGGGTGCGGCCGAGGCCTGAGTGCAGGAAGCCCTCGCGGCCGATCGCGTAGAGGTAGCGCGAGGCGCACTGGTGGAAGGCCATGCCGCAGGCGAACGAGCCGGTGATCAGCAGCCATTGGAAGGCGTCGACGGCCCACGCGCCGATGAAGGCGTGGGCCGGGCCGAAGAAGAGGTCGAGCGGGGCGCTGCCGGAGGAGACCTTCACCGAGCCGCTCAGGCCGTTGCCCGCGATCGTCATCCACGAGACGTAGATGTAGAAGAGGCCGACGCCGACGACCGAGACGAGGGTCGCGCGCGGGATGACGCGCTTGGGGTCGCGGGACTCCTCGCCGTACATCGCCGTCGACTCGAAGCCGACCCAGGACCAGAACGCGAAGAACAGGCCGAGTCCGGCGGAGGCCCCGGTGAAGGCGTTCTTCGGGTTGATCGGTTCGACGGGGATGCCGTCGGGGCCGCCGCCCTGGACCAGGACCGCCGTCGCCACCGCGAAGAGCACCGCGATCTCGGCGATCAGCATCACGCCGAGCGCCTTCGCGGTGAGGTTGATGTCGAAGAAGGCGAGCACGCCCGTGACGGCGAGCATGGCGGCCGCGTAGACGATCCACGGGACGTCCCAGCCCAGCTGGTCATGGACCGTGGTCTGCGCGAAGTACGAGAAGACGCCGACGATCGACGCCTCGAACACGATGTACGCGAGCACCGCGAGCATCCCGGAGGCCAGGCCGGCGATCCGGCCGAGGCCGTGCGAGATGTAGCCGTAGAAGGCGCCGGCCGCCGTGATCCGCTTGGCCATCGCGACGTAGCCGACGGAGAACACCGTCAGGACGAGCGTCGCGAAGAGATAGCCCGCGGGGGCGCCCGTGCCGTTGCCGAAGCCGACCGCGATGGGCAGGTTTCCGGTCATCGCGGTGATCGGGGCGGCCGTCGCGACGGCCATGAAGACCACTCCCACGATCCCCACCGAGTTCGCCTTCAGACGCTGCACCGGCTGTACCGGACGGGGCGGTCGGGCCGGTTGAGGTGGCTGGGGCGACTGGGGCGGCTGCACTGGCTCTGACATCTTCGTCCCTCTCTTGGGGGCGCTGCTACGAAATCCGTAGGAATCTGTAGATCGAAATGCGGTGCTCGTGCGGGATCGCCAGTGTGGCCGGATGGTGACCCACGCCACAACAGACACCCGGTCGGACAAATCCCGCCACGGCGCGACGAGTTGTCGTGGAAACGGGGACCGCGACCGCCCCTGTGACCGGGCGGAGATGTTCCGGAAACCCGGGCGCCGGTAGCGTCCGTGTCATGGACAGCACCTCCCCCGAGTTCTCCGCCTTCTCCTCGCCCGGTGGCATCACGGTGCGCCGCGCCCTGGAACTGCCCGGGCTGCGCAGCGGGCTCCCCGAGGTCGTGGCCGGCGGGGAGCGCCTGCACCGGATCGTGCGCTGGGTGCACGCCGGCGAGGTGCCGAACATCGCGTCCCTCCTCAAGGGCGGCGAACTGCTGCTGACCACGGGTTTCGGGATCGGGACCCGCCCCGCCGAACAGCGCGCCTTCGTGCGCAAGCTGGCCGAGCGGGGCATCGCCGCGCTCGTCATCGAGCTGGGCCAGCGGTTCGCCCGGCTGCCCGCGGCACTGGTGGAGACGGCGCGGGCGGCGGGGCTCCCGCTGGTCCAGCTGCACCGCGAGGTGCCGTTCGTGACGGTGACGGAGGAGATCCACACCGAGATCGTCAACGGGCACTACGCGCTGCTGCGGCGGGCGGAGGAGGTGCACCGGCGCTGCACGGACGCGTTGCTGAGCGGCGGCGGGGTCCCTCAAGTCCTGCGCATCCTGGCCGAGTTCAGCGGCAACCCGGTCTTCCTGGAGACCGCCGACGGTCAGTTGCTCTACGCGGCCGGGGCCGAGGACGACATCACCGACCCGCTCCAGGTGTGGGGGGGCATGCGCGCCACGCACAAGGACGAGCCGCCGGGCGGGGCCGTCCTCGTGGACGTGCCGGGCGGCGGCCCCGGAGCGGGTTCCGTACGGGCCAGGCTCGTGCTGCTGCCCGTGTCGGGGACGCTCGCGCCCGTGCACCGGATCGCCGCCGAGCGGGCCGCCGGGTCGCTGGCCGTGGTGCTGATGCAGGCCCGCCAGGAGGAGGAGCTGGCCGCCCGCGGGCGCGGCGACTTCCTCACCGACCTCGCGGAGGGCCGGATCGCGCCGGACGACGCCCCCGCGCAGGCCCGCGTCCTCGGCTTCAAGCCCGCCGGGAGCGGGCCGCTGCTGCCCGTGGTGATGCGCCTTCCCGAGACGGGGGTGGGCCTGTCGCCGGGCGGCGGCTGGGCGGTCCTCGCGCGGGCCGTGTCCGAGGAGCTGGCCTCGGTCGGCGTGCCGGTGCTGCTGGGCGTGCGCCCGGTGGAGGGGCGGGTGCCGCTGCTGCTCGGGCTGCGTTCGGAGCCGGAGCGGGCGGCGGTCGCGGACCGGGTCGCGGCGGCGCTGCGGGCGGGTGTGGCGCGGGCCGGGATGCAGCGGGCGGGCGGGCAGCCGCCGGTCGTGGTGGTGGGCGGGGCGGGTGGCTGGGCCGCCGCCGCGGCAGGGCTGCGGCACGCCGCGGAAACGGCGACGGCGGCGCAGGGGCTGGACGACCGGCCGTGGTTCGACGCGCGGCGCCTCGACATCGACCTGCTGCTGTGGCGGCTGCGGGACCATCCGGACCTGGCGGCGTTCGTGGAGCGGGCGATCGGCCCGCTCCAGGAGCACGACAGGCGGGCCAAGCCGCCGCTGCTGCCCACGCTCCAGACGTACCTCGCGCACGCGGGCCGCAAGGCGGAGACGGCGCGCGAACTCCATCTGAACCGGCAGACGCTCTACAACCGCCTCGCGCGGATCGGCGAGTTGCTCGGCACGGACCTGGACGACCCACAGACGGTGCTCGCGCTGAGCCTGGCGCTCCGGGCACGGCGGCACGCACCGTCCTGACCGGCGGGCTCAGTGAAAGCCCGTCAACTCGTCGTAGACGCTGAGGACTTGGGCCACGGTCGCATCCTCCGTCGGCCAGGACGCGGCCTGCGCGGCGCCCCGCTCCTTGAGCTGGTCCCGGCGCAGGGGGTCTGCGAGGAGACGTCCGACGGCGCGGGCGAGCGCGGGCGCGTCTCCGTACGGGACCAACTCCGCGCCGTCGCCGACGAGTTCGGGAATGCCGCCGACGTCCGTCGCCACGAGGGGCACGCGCGCGTGCAGCGCCTCCTGCGCGAGCAGCGAGCGGGACTCCCAACTGCTGGGCAGCACCGCGACATCGGCGGCGCGCAGCAGTTCCGCGACGTCGTCGCGGCGGCCCGCGAGCCGCACCGGTAGGCACTCGGTCTCGATGCGCCGCTGCAGCGCGGCCCGTTCGGGCCCCTCCCCCGCGATCACGAGCAGCGGCACGGGGTCGAGCCCGAGCAGCGCGTGCGCGGCGTCGAGCAGCACGTCGTAGCCGCGGTGCCGCTCCAGGCTGCCGACGGCCATCAGCAACGGCCGGTCCACGCAGCCCAGTTCGGCCCGCGTCTTGCTGCGGGTGCGCTCGGCCTCCTCGTCCTCCGGGAGCGGTCCGCGCGGCGCCGGGAAGGCCACCGCGGCGAGCCGGGCGTCCCGCGCGCCACGCGCCCGCGCCCGGTCCACCAGGTCGGAGGAGGTGCCGAGGACGACGGCCGCCGCCCTGGCCACGCGCCGCTCCAGCACCCGCAGCAGATGGGCGCGGGCCCCCTCGGCGTACGAGCGGGTGTGCCAGGTGACGACGAGCGGGACGCGGCGGCCGCCGAGCGCGATGGAGGCGCGCAGCGCGGCGTGCAGCCCGTGCGCGTGCACGAGGTCGGCGTCGGTGCAGGCGACACGGAGCGCGGCGACGGACGCCGGATCGCCGCGGCGCGGCACCGGAAGGTGGTGCGCGCCCGCCTCCGCGAACCCGTACGCCCGCTCGGCCGCCATCGGCGCGCACACCGTCACCCGCACCCCGCGGGCCACCAACCCCGCGGTCAGGGACCGGACATGAGCGCTGCTGCCCGCACTGCCGCCGCCCAGCACCTGCACGGTGCGCAGCGTCGGCTGTCCGTGCGCTGACGGGCTGCTGGGGTGGCTCACGCGGCCGGGCTCCTGAGGGGTGTCGGCGAACTCGGTAGGTACGGAAGGGGCTAGGTATACGGAGAGTACGGGCTCAGGGATACGTACACCGTCGGTCCCCCAGGATGCCAGCCCGTACCGACGTTCCGGCACCGGTCGCCGTCCCCCACCGCCCGGGCCTGGGCAACACGACGCACGGGACCACCCACATGGGTGAGTTGAGGAACCCGATGCTTACGCTGCCCGCAACAGCACCCTCAGGCGTCCGACCTGGCCGCCGACAGGAGCTCCTCCGCATGCGCCCGCGCCGTCTCCGAGTCCTCCTGGCCCGCCAGCATGCGGGACAGTTCCCGCACCCGGTCCTCGCCCTCGAGCACCGTCACACCGGAACTCGTCACGGAACCGTCGTTGGTCTTCTCGACCAGGAGCTGGCGGTCCGCGAACGCGGCGACCTGCGGCAGGTGCGTGACGACCACGACCTGCGCCGACCTGGCGAGCTTGGCGAGGCGCCGGCCGATCTCGACGGCCGCCTTGCCGCCGACGCCCGCGTCGACCTCGTCGAAGAGATACGTAGGTACCGGGTCGTTGCCCGCGAAGACGACCTCCACGGCGAGCATCACGCGCGACAGCTCACCGCCGGACGCGCCCTTCGCGATGGGCCGGGGCGGCGCGCCGGGGTGCGGGGCGAGCAGCAGCTCCACCTCGTCGACACCCTTGGGGCCGCAGGCCACGTTCCGGCCGTCGACCTCGACGCCGTCGGCCGCGTCCGTCTCGGTCTGCCGGATGTCGAAGGAGACCCGGGCGTGCGGCATCGCGAGCGAGGAGAGCTCCTCGGTCACCGCGGCCGCGAAGCGGTCGGCCGCCTCCACGCGCGCGTGCGTCAGCTCCTGCGCCAGTACGCCCAGTTCGCCGCGGAGCGACTCGCGCTCCGCGGTCAGCTCGCCGATCCGCTCGTCGTCGCCGTCGAGTTCGAGAAGGCGCGCGGCGCTCGTCTCGGCCCAGGCGAGGACCGCCGTCACGTCCTCGCCGTACTTGCGGGTGAGCGCCGTGAGCGCCGCCCGCCGCTCCTCCACCGCGGACAGCCGCAGCGGGTCGGCGTCCAAATCGTCCGCGTAGCCCGCGAGTTCGGCCGCGACATCGGTGAGCAGGATCTGCACCTCGCCGATCCGCTCCGCGAGCGTGCCGAGCGCCGAGTCGTGGGAGCGCACGGCCTCCAGGGCCCGGTGCGCGCCGCCGACCAGCGTCTGCGCGTCGACGCCCTCCGGGTCCTCGGGGTTTCCGGCGAGCGCGGCGTGCGCGGCGGCGGCCGCCGAGGCCAGCGCCTCCGCGTGCCCCAGCCGGGAGGCCTCCTCGGCCAGCTCCACATCCTCGCCGGGCCTGGGCTCCACGGCGCCGATCTCGTCGAGCCCGAAGCGCAGCAGATCCGCCTCCTGCGCCCGCTCACGGGCGCGCGTGGTGATCTCCTCCAGCTCGGCGCCGACGGCCCTCAGCCGCTTGTAGACGGCCCCGTACTTGGCGAGCGGCGCCGCGACGGCGTCCCCCGCGTACCGGTCGAGCGCCTGCCGCTGCCTGCCGAGCTTCAGCAGGCCCTGCTGGTCGGTCTGGCCGTGCACGGCCACCAGGTCGTCGGCCAGCTCGCTCAGCACACCCACCGGCACGGACCGCCCGCCCAGGTGCGCCCGGGAGCGCCCCTCGGCGGACACGGTGCGGCTGAGCAGCAGCACCCCGTCCTCCAGCTCGGCGCCGGCCTCCTCGGCCCGCTCGCGCGCACCCGAGTCGGCGGGCACGGCGATGCGCCCCTCGACCACGGCGTTCTTCGCGCCGATCCGTACGAGCGCGGGGTCGGCCCGCCCACCGAGCAGCAAACCGAGACTGGTGACGACCATGGTCTTGCCCGCGCCCGTCTCACCGGTGACCGCCGTGAAGCCGGGCGAAAGCTCGACCACGGCATCGTCGATGACTCCGAGCGACCGTATCCGCATCTCCTCCAACACGCCTCTGACCTTACGAGGTCGGAGGCCGTCCGTGCGACGGACCCTGGCCACCGGCGCCGATTCCGCAGGTGGGAGGGCACCTGCGGTGACAAACCTTCACGCCGCCGTCACTCGATCGGTGCCGCTCAGGTGCCGGTCAGTGCGGGGCTCCGCGCCACCCGGCGACCGGAAGCGCGAACTTGGCGACGAGCCGGTCGGTGAACACCGCGTGGTGCAGCCGGGCCAGCCGGACCGGCACCTCGCCCCGGCGCACCTCGATGCGCGCGCCCGGCGGCAGCTCCACGGTCCGCCTCCCGTCGCACCACAGCACGCCGTGCGGCGTGTGCTGCTGGACCTCGACGGCGAGCACCGAGTCGGGCGAGGTGATGAGCGGCTTGGCGAACAGGGCGTGCGCGCTGATCGGCACCATCAGCAGCGCCTCGACCTCGGGCCACACCACGGGGCCGCCGGCCGAGAACGCGTAGGCGGTCGACCCGGTCGGGGTGGCGCACACGATGCCGTCGCACCCGAACCCGGTGACCGGCCGACCGTCGATCTCGAGGACGACCTCGAGCATCCGCTCGGGCTCGATCTTCTGGACGGCCGCCTCGTTGAGCGCCCAGTCCCGGTGCACTACGTCGCCGTTGCGGTGCACGGCGACGTCGATCGTCATGCGCTCCTCGACCTCGTACTCCTTGGTGACGACGCGGTCGACGACCTTGTCGAGGTCGTCGCGCTCCGCCTCCGCGAGGAAGCCGACACGGCCCAGGTTCACGCCGAGCATCGGCACCCCGGACGCCCGCGCGAACTCGGCGCCGCGCAGCAGCGTCCCGTCCCCGCCGAGCACGATGAGCAGCTCACAGCCGTCGAGACAGGCCGGTGTCGCCTCCGACTCCTTCACCAGTTCCACGGAGTCGGGCAGCGGCAGGTCCACCGCCTCCGTCTCCAGGACGCGCACCCCGAGGCCGCTGCGCAGCAGCCCCTGTACGACGAGTTCGGCGCTGCGGATCGCAGCGGGCCGCCCCGTGTGGGCGAGCAGGAAGACCGTACGAGCTCCGGTCTGTGGCCGATGGGTCAGCTCTGTCACTGGGGGCCCTCCGCAACTGCACGGTCTACGTCGGCCGGGTCGAGCTGGTCCGCCCCGGCACGCAGCCACAGAAAGTACTCGACGTTCCCGGACGGTCCCGGCAGGGGGCTCGCGGTCACCCCGCGCACGCCGTATCCGAGCTTCCATGCCTGCTCGGCGACCCTGCGCACCGCCTCGGCCCGCAGTTCGGGGCTGCGCACGACACCGCCGCTGCCGAGCCGCTCCTTGCCCACCTCGAACTGCGGCTTGACCATCATCACGAGATCCGCCTCCGGAGCCGCGCACCGCACGAGGGCGGGCAGCACAAGGCCGAGCGGGATGAAGGACAGGTCCCCGACCACGAGGTCCACGGGTACGTCATCGATCGCCTCCAACGTCAATTCGCGTACGTTCGTACGGTCCTTGACGGTGACGCGTTCATCGCTCTGCAGTGACCACGCGAGTTGCCCGTAGCCGACGTCGACGGCGACGACATGCGCGACCCCGGCCCGCAGCAGCACATCGGTGAAGCCACCCGTGGACGCGCCCGCGTCCAGCGCCCTGCGCCCCTTGACCTCAAGACCCTGCGGGCCGAACGCGGCCAGCGCGCCCGCGAGCTTGTGCCCGCCGCGCGAGACGTAGTCCGGGTCGCTGCCGTCCTCGATGACGACGATCGCGGCGGCCGTCTCCACCTGTGTCGCGGATTTCGTCGCGACGGTCTTGCCGACGGTGACCCGCCCCGCGGCGATCAGCTGGCTCGCGTGCTCGCGCGAGCGGGCCAGCTTGCGGCGGACGAGTTCGGCGTCGAGGCGGCGACGTGCCACACCTGCCACGGTGGTTCAGCTCCTGTTGTCATACGCGGACGGGGAAGGGGGCCTGGCATCCAGCGCGGTCAGCGCGTTCCGCAGCCCCTGATGTACATCCTCGTACACCTCGGCGTGCCCGTCCGCCGCGAGGTGGTCCACATCGCCGAGCCGCTCCAGCTGCGCGTCCACGTCGGCGTTGCCCGTGGGGGTGCGCTCGATGCCCAGCGGGGCGGGGGCCGCCGGGTCGTACGAGGGTTCCGCCGCCGGCTCCGCTGCGGGTTCCGGCACGTCGGTGGGCTCGGTGGGCGTCTCGCTCATGCCCCGACGCTACCCCGAAGCGCCGGTGTACCGTCGATCACGATGGCGACGACTGAGGAGTGCCGGGCGGCGCTCGACAAACTCTCGGACAACATGGCGGGGGCCGGCGGGGACGTGCGCTCCGCCGCGGCCCTGGACCGCTCGCTGAGCTGCCACATCACCGATCTGGACGTGACGTTTTCCGGCCGACTCGAGGACGGCCGGATCGAGGTCCTCGACACCCGCCAGGGGCCGCCCGCCGAGAAGGCGCAGATCCGGCTCGCGATGACCGGGGACGACCTGGTGGCGATGGTCGACGGCGAGCTGAACTTCGCGAAGGCGTGGGCGGCGGGACGCGTCAGGCTCGAAGCGTCCTTCCGCGACCTCCTGCGGCTCAGGACGCTGCTGTAGCGACCTCCTTGCGGCGCGCCTTGCGGGCGGCCGGCACCACCAGCGGGGTCCCCGTCTCCGGGTCGTCGATGACCTGGCACTTCATGCCGAACAGCTGCTCGACGAGCTCGGCCGTGACGATGTCCTTGGGCGCCCCCTCCGCGATCACCTCGCCCTCGCGCAGGGCGATGAGGTGGGTGGCGTAGCGGGCCGCGTGGTTCAGGTCGTGCAGGACGGCGACGAGGGTGCGTCCCTGCTCCTCGTGCAGCTCGGCGCAGAGGTCGAGGACGTCGATCTGGTGCTGGATGTCGAGGTACGTCGTCGGCTCGTCGAGCAGCAGCAGCGGCGTCTGCTGGGCGAGCGCCATGGCGATCCACACGCGCTGGCGCTGGCCGCCGGAGAGCTCGTCGACGTACCGCTCGGCGAGCTCGGCGACGCCGGTCGAGGCCATCGACTCCTGCACGATCCGCTCGTCGTCGGACGACCACTGGCGCAGCAGTCCCTGGTGCGGGTACCGGCCGCGGGCCACGAGGTCGCCGACGGTGATGCCGTCGGGCGCCGTCGACGACTGCGGCAGCAGGCCGAGCGTCTTGGCGACCTTCTTGGCGGGCATCGACTGGATGACGCTGCCGTCCAGCAGGACACGGCCCGCGCTCGGCTTGAGCATCCGCGACAGGGCGCGCAGCAGCGTGGACTTGCCGCAGGCGTTCGGGCCGACGATCACCGTGAAGGAGTTGTCGGGGATCTCCACCGACAGCTTCTCGGCGATGACGCGCTGGTCGTATCCGAGGGTCACGTCGTCGGCTATCAGCCTGTTCACTGCGGTGCTCCTTTGGTTCGTACGAGATGGGCCGGGCGTGTGCGGGTCGCGCGAGGTCATATCCGCCCCGCCTTCCGCTCGGTGACCAGCAGCCACAGGAGGTAGATGCCGCCGACGACGCCCGTGACCACGCCGACGGGCAGCTGGTCGGCGCCGAACGCCCGCTGCGAGACCAGGTCGGCGACGATCAGCAGGGCCGCCCCCAGGATCGTCGAAGCCGCCAGGTTCGGTCCCGGGGACTTGGTGAGGCGTCGGGCGATCTGCGGCGCGGTCAGTGCCACGAAGGTGACCGGTCCCGCGGCCGCGGTCGCGGCGGCCGTCAGCACGACGGAGGCCGTGAGCAGCAGCAGCCGGGTGCGCTCGACGCGTACGCCGAGGCCGCCCGCCGCGTCGTCGCCCATCTCCAGCATCCGCAGCGGACGCGAGAAGGCGGCGACGACCGGGACCAGGACGACGAACATGATCAGCAGCGGCCAGACCTGCGTCCAGTCGCGACCGTTGAGCGAGCCGGTCATCCACACGGTGGCGCGGGCGGCGTCCACGAAGTCGGCCTTCGTGAGCAGATAGCCGTTGATCGCGGTCACGAAGGCGGAGACACCGATGCCGACGAGGACGAGCCGGTAACCGTGCACGCCCCGCTTCCACGCGAGGACGTAGATCGCGAAGCCGGTGACGAGGCCGCCGACGAGCGCGCCGATCGCGACCTGCCCCGCGCTGCCGCCGAAGATCACGATCATGACGAGCGCACCGGCCGTCGCGCCCTGCCCGAGGCCGAGCACGTCGGGGCTGCCCAGCGGGTTGCGGGACACGGACTGGAAGAGCGCGCCGGACAGGCCGAGCGCGGCGCCGACCAGCAGGCCGACGAGGACCCGCGGGAGGCGCAGGTCGTTGATGATGAATTCCTGGCCCGCGTCGCCGCTGCCCGCGAGGGTGCGCAGCACGTCGGCGACCGGGATCGGGAAGTCGCCGGTGCCGATGAGAAAGACGCTCGCGGCGAGCGCCGCCACGAGGAGCACGGCGACGACGAGGAGCGAGCGGACGTCGAGCCGGACGGAGAGTCCGCCCGGGGTGCGTATCGCCTTGGTCTTCGGCTTCTTGGTACGGGTCTCGGCCGCGTTCTTCGTGGCGGTCACAGCTGGGCCATCCTTCGGCGACGTACGAGCACGATGAAGACCGGCGCGCCGATGACGGCCGTGACGATGCCGACCTGGAGCTCGGACGGGCGGGCCACTATCCGGCCGATGACGTCCGCGCCGAGCAGCAGCACGGGCGAGAGGACCGCCGCGTACGGCATGATCCAGCGCATGTCGGGGCCGGTGAACGAGCGCACCATGTGCGGCACCATCAGGCCGACGAAGGCGATGGGGCCGCAGGCCGCGGTGGCCGCGCCGCACAGCAGCGTCGCGGCGATCATGCTCAGGGCGCGGGTGCGGCCGAGGTGGGCGCCGAGCGCGCGGGCGGTGTCGTCGCCCATGGCCATGGCGTTGAGCGGCCGGGACAGCAGCAGCGCGAGCACGGCGCCGACCGCGATGAACGGCCACACCTGCTGGACGGTGTTCATGGTGGACGTGGCCAGCGAGCCGACCTGCCAGAACCGCATCCGGTTGAGGGCCATGTCGTCGGTGATCATCACCGCGTAGAGATAGCCGGAGAGCGCCGCGTTGATCGCGGTACCAGCGAGCGCGAGCCGGACGGGAGTCGCGTTGCGGGTGCCGCCCAGCGCGTAGACGAGGACGCCCACGGCGGCGGCGCCCGCGAAGGCGAACCATACGTAGCCGGTGAGCGAGGTGACCCCGAAGAAACTGATGGCGGACACGACGGCGGCCGACGCGCCCATGTTGATGCCGAGGATGCCGGGGTCGGCGAGCGGATTGCGGGTCAGCGCCTGGAGCACGGCGCCGGCGAGGCCGAGGGCGACTCCCGCCAGCAGACCGAGCAGGGTGCGCGAGATCCGCTCGCCGACGACCACGTCCGCGTAGTTGCCGGTGTCCTGGAACAGGCCGTGCCAGACCTGGTCAAGGGAGAGCGGTTTCGCGCCCACGGCGATGCTCGCCACAAGGACGGCCACCAGCACCAGGACAGACACGAGCAGCCCGACGGTGCGGATGAGCGCACGACGGTCGGGGGGCGCGGGAGCGGTCACCGCGCTGGCTTCGGGAGGACTGTCGACCAACACGAAGTTAGGTTAGCCTACCCTGCAACCCCACAACATCACGGTCCCATCCCGCCGCCGCCTTGGGCGGCCTGCCGCCTGGAGCAGCCGGGTGGTCACGTCCCGCCGCCGCCTTGGGCAACCTGCCGCCAAGAGCAACGGGCTGGTCACGTCACGCCGCCGCCTTGGGCAATCTGCCGCCAAGGGCGGCAGGGTGGGCAAGGCGGCCCCCGGTGCGGGGCGAGCACACTTCGGGCCCCAACCCCGGCGCGGCCAGGCCCGCCCCGGCGCGGCCCCGCCCGGCCCGGCCCAACCGCGGCCCGGCCGGCCCGCAGACGCATCGCCGCGCTACAACCCCAACCGCGCAACCACCTTCCCCGCATCCAACTCGCACACACCCTCCCCGGCCACACTCCACGCCGCCCCACACAGCGCCCGCAGCCCATCGACCGCCTCCCCGTCCCCCTCAAGCCGCAACTCCCCATCCCCGGCGACCGCGGTCCAGCCCCCACACCGGAACCCACCGTCCCCACCCTGAAGCTCCTCGACCTCCGGCTGCCCGGCGAGCAGCCCCCGCAGATCCACATCCACATACGTGGGCCGATGCTCCGGCGGCGCGGCAAGCAACTGCGCGGCATCCGTGACCCCGGTCAGCACGAGGAGCGAATCCACTCCCCCGTTGAACGCCCCCTCGATATCCGTGTCGAGCCGGTCCCCCACCACCAACGGAGTCTCCGCCCCGGTCCGCAGAATCGTCTCCTTGTGCATCGGCGGCAACGGCTTCCCCGCAACCTGCGGCTCCGCACCCGTCGCAATCCGGACGACCTCGACCGCCGCCCCGTTCCCCGGCGCGATGCCGCGCGCACTCGGAATCGTCAGGTCGGTATTGGACGCGAACCACGGCACCCCGCGCGCGATGCCGTAACAGGCCTCCGCGAACCGCCCCCACGCCATGTCGGGCCCGCCGTACCCCTGCGCCACCGCCGCCGGGTCCTCGTCCGCGGAGTCCACCGGCACGAGCCCCCGCTCCCGCAGGGCCACCCGCAGTCCTTCGCCGCCGATCACCAGTACCCGCGCCCCGCTGGGCACTTGCTCGCTGATCAGCCGCGCGACGGCCTGCGCCGACGTGATGACATCGGCGGCCCCGGTCGGGATCCCCAGCTCGGTCAGATGCTCGGCCACGGCGTCCGGCGTGCGCAGCGCGTTGTTCGTGACGTACGCGAGCCCCATCCCGCCGCCCCGCGCCACGGCCAGCGACTCGACGGCATGCGCGATGGCCTGCCCGCCCGCGTACACCACCCCGTCGAGGTCGAGCAGCGCGGTGTCGTACGCCTCGCTCAACGCCCGCGCGCTGCCACCGGGCCGCACCCGAACCCCGCCGTCGGCCGCCCCGCTCGCCCTGTCGCCCTGGCTCATTCCGCATCGCTCCTCGCTCGATCCCACTGACCCGATCATCCACCACACCACTGACACTCGTACGATGCGGGGATGAACACTGCAGGTCGCACGGCACTGACAGGCAGCAACGGCCTGGACCTGATCCCGTTCAGGGGCGTCCGCTACGTCCCCGAACAGGTCGGCAGCCTCGCCGCCGTGACCTCGCCCCCGTACGACGTGGTCGTACGGCCCGACGGACTGCACCACCTGGAGAACGCGGACCCGCACAACATCGTCCGCCTGATCCTGCCGCAGGCCGTGGAACCCCGGACCCGCAACGACCTGGCGGCCGCCACCCTGCACCGCTGGCTCGCCGAGGGCGTCCTCGCCCCCGACGCCGAACCCGCCTTCTACGTATACGAGCAGCGAAACGGCGACATGCTGCAACGCGGCATCATCGGCGCCCTCCACCTCTCCGAGGCCTCAGAAGGTGTGGTCCTGCCCCACGAGGACGTCATGCCGCATGTGGTCGAGGACCGGGCAGGCCTGATGCGCACAACTGCCGCGAACCTCGAACCGCTCCTGCTCACCTACCGGGGCAACGGCAACGCGACCGGCGCCACCGCCGTCATCGAACGCACGGTCCAGCGCCCCCCGCTCCTCGCCACGACCACCGAGGACGGCTACAGCCACCGCCTCTGGGCCCTCACGGACCCCGCCGACCAGCGCCAGGTCCGCGCCGGCCTCGCCGCCCACCAGGCCCTGATCGCGGACGGCCACCACCGCTGGGCCACCTACCTGCGCCTGCGCACCGAACACACCTCACCGGACCGCACCCCCTGGGACTACGGCCTGGTCCTCCTGGTCGACACGGCCCGCTACCCCCTCCAGGTCCGCGCCATCCACCGTCTGCTGGGCCGCCTCCCCCTCGACCGGGCGCTGGCGGCGGCCCGCCCGCACTTCCGCGTGCGCGAGGTGCCGGGCCCGCTCCCGCACGCGATGGAGGCCCTCGCACAGGCGGCCTCCCACGGCAACGCGTTCCTCCTCACCGGCACGGAGGACACGTACCACCTCCTGGACCGCCCCGACCCGGCTCTCCTGGACCGTACGATCCCGGCCGACCGCCCCGAGGCCTGGCGCACGCTCGACGCCACGGTGCTGCACTCCACGCTCCTCGGCGACGTCTGGGGCATCCCGGAGGACTCCCCCGCCGACGTCTCGTACATCCACGACACGCAGGCGACGGTCGACAAGGCGCGCCGCGACGGCGGCACGGCCGTCCTGATGCACCCGGTCCGCGAGGAGGTCGTGCGCGAGCTGGCCCGCCAGGGCGTGACGATGCCCCGCAAGTCCACATCGTTCGGCCCCAAGCCGGCCACGGGCCTGGTGCTGCGCACGCTGACGGACGACTGACCCCGGCGACAACGACGAACGGGCGGGCCCCCTGAGGGAGCCCGCCCGTTCGTCATGTCACGCTCTACCGCTCGTCGGCGTCGCTCTCACCGTCACCGTCGCTGTCGGTCTTGGGCGCCGGGGCGCCGTCCTCCGCGCTGTCGTCGAAGGCGTCCACGAACTCGACACCGTCCAGCTCGGCGAGCCGGTCCGACGCGTCCGTGCTGCCGTCCTTGTCGGCCTCGACGGCCTTGGCGAACCACTCCCGCGCCTCGTCCTCGCGCCCGGCCTCCAGCAGCGCGTCGGCGTACGCGTAGCGCAGCCGCGCGGTCCACGGCTGCGTGGAGTTCGAGGCGAGCTCGGGGCTCTGCAGCGTCACGATGGCGGCGTCCAGCTGCCCCATGTCGCGCCGCGCGCCGGCGGCCACGAGCCGCATCTCGACCTGCCCGGCCTTGTCCAGCTTCGACACCTCGGGGGCGCCGGCCATGTCGAGGGCCTTCTCGGGCCGCCCGAGCCCACGCTCGCAGTCGGCCATGAGCGGCCACAGGTCCACGGTCCCGGTCATCCGCCGCGCGGCCCTGAACTCGGCGAGCGCCTCGCTGTACTTCTGGTTCCCGTACGCGGCGAACCCGGCGGCCTCCCGCACTCCGGCGACGCGCGACGCGAGACGCAGCGCGATCCTGGAGTACGCGTACGCCTTCTCCGGGTCCTCGTCGATGAGCCGGGCCACCATCACGAGGTTGTTGGCGACATCCTCGGCAAGCCCCCTCGGGAGGGACTGAAGCTCCTGCTGCACGCTCTTGTCGAGCTCAGCACCGGAGACGTCCTCCGGAATCGGCAGCCGCTTGATCGGCTCACGGTCCCGCTCCCGCTCGTCCCGGAACCTGGGCCCACCACCACGCCGGTCATCACGCCGATCGTCACGGCGGTCGCCCCGACGATCATCACGCCGATCGTCCCGCCCACGGAACCCACCGGGACGCCCGCCCCGATCGTCCCGCCGGAAACCGCCACCACGGTTGTCATCGCGCCGGTCATCACGACGCGGCCCACGGTCCCGGTCCCGGTCCCGGTCATCACGCCGGAAGCCACCGCCACGGTTGTCGTCCCGACGGTCATCACGGCGATCATCACGGCGGTCGTCACGACGCGGCCCACGATCCCGGTCACCGTACGACCGGTCGTCACGGCGGAAGCCACCGCCACGGTTGTCGTCACGGCGCGGACCACGATCCCGGTCATCACGCCGGAAACCGCCACCACGGTTGTCATCGCGCCGGTCATCACGACGCGGCCCACGATCACGGTCGTCACGGCGGTCATCGCGACGGAAACCGCCACCACGATTCTCATCACGCCGGTCATCACGACGCGGCCCACGATCACGGTCACCATACGAACGGTCATCGCGACGGTCGTCACGGCGGAAGCCACCACCGCGGTTGTCGTCCCGACGGTCATCACGCCGGAAACCGCCACCACGATTGTCGTCACGCCGGTCATCACGACGCGGACCACGATCACGGTCCCGGTCATCACGGCGGTCATCGCGACGGAAGCCACCGCCACGGTTGTCGTCCCGACGGTCATCACGCCGGAAACCGCCACCACGATTGTCGTCACGCCGGTCATCACGACGCGGCCCACGATCACGGTCGTCGCGGCGGTCATCGCGCCGGAAGGAAGGACGCTCCCGGTCGCCGTCCCGACGGTCCCGGCGCGGGCCGCCGGTGTTGCCGCGGAACCCGCCCCGGTCCCCCCGGTCACCACTGTCCCGTCGGCGCTGATCGCGCTCCGGTCGCTCGTCGGGAGAGTTGGTGGCCATCGGTGGACTCCTGTCTTCGGTACCGCAGTCATTCTTGCGCAACCGGGATGCCGGCGCGCTCCGAGAAGAGCTCTTGCTCTTGAAATACAAAAAGGACCCTTGGTCCCCAGCATGTGTGCCGGGACTAAGGGTCCTCTCAAAAATAGTTCGGCGGCGTCCTACTCTCCCACAGGGTCCCCCCTGCAGTACCATCGGCGCTGTGAGGCTTAGCTTCCGGGTTCGGAATGTAAC
>NZ_JBHWKQ010000027.1:0-104706 GCF_042730865.1 Streptomyces sp. NPDC059897
TCATGGAGGTCTTGGGCGCCGCGGCTTTGGTGATCGCCTGGGGCTTCGCGATCTGATCGGGCCGCCGCTTAGGTGTGATGCGCGGCCGAGGTCAGGTGTGTACGGCGGGCCTTCACCCGTGTCACGCGTGTCGTGCGAGGAGGCTCAGTCCTCCGGCGGAGGCGGCGGGGTCGGGGCGCCCGCCGGCGGCTGGATCTTCGCGTACGTGCGGGAGACCGGCGTCTCGCCGCCCGCGGCCTCGTCGTGCTGCTCCGGGCGGTCCTCCGGCGGCAGCAGGGCCGCACGCTTGGCGCCCGGGTCCCAGCCGGTGTCCACGACCCGCTTCTGCCACGTGATGGCCGCGGCCAGGATCAGCAGGCCGACCACGAGCATGAGGATCACGCCCGCGACGTCACCGGCCTTGGCGACGTTGCCGAGGATCAGCCCGAGCCAGCCGAAGTCGGCGTCGCCGAACGTGGTGTTGGCCGAGCCGAACGAGCCGAGGACGCCCAGCAGGAACGCGGGGAGGAACGTGATCAGCACACCGTTGAGGAACGAGCCGAGGGCCGCGCCGCGGCGCCCGCCCGTCGCGTTGCCGAAGACACCCGCCGCGCCACCGGTGAAGAAGTGCGGGACGAGGCCCGGCAGCACGAGGGCCGTGCCGAACGCGGGCTTGAAGACACCGACGAGCAGCCCGAGGCTCACCAGGCCGCCCACGAAGGAGCAGATGAAGCCGACGAGCACGGCGTTCTGGGCGTAGGGGAAGACGATCGGGGCGTCCAGGGCGGGGATGGCGCCGGGCACCACCTTCTGCGCGATGCCCTGGAAGGCGGGCACCAGCTCGCCGAGGATCGTGCGGACACCGAAGAGGATGACGGCGACGGCGATGCCGAACTGGAGGCCCTGGTTGACCGATGACATCAGGTAGTTGCCGACACCGGTGGAGGGCGACCCGCCGCCCGTCGCAAACGCCTTGAAGGCCTCCGTCCTGCCGACCTTCGCGAGGAAGACGATGGCCATGATCATGTAGATGAGCAGCATCGACAGGGCGGTCGCCACCATCGAGTCGCGCAGGAAGCGCAGGCCCTCGGGCAGGTTCATCTCTTCCGTCGAGCGGCTCTTCTTGCCGACGGCCTGACCGGTGGCGCCGGAGACGATGTACCCGGCCGTTCCGAAGTGTCCGACGGCGACGGTGTTGTTGCCGGTGACGCGCTTGGTCCAGGGATGCGCGAAGGCGGGCATCGCGACGAGCATGATGCCGAGCAGTACCGCGCCGGCGACGACCACGACCCATGAGGTGACGCCCGCGGTCGCCATCACCATCGTCAACAGCGTTGCCATGAACAGCATGTGATGGCCGGTCAGAAAGACGTAGGAGAGTGGTGTGAAGCGGGCGAGCAGGAGGCTGACGAGGAAGCCGAGGATCATCAGCCACGCCACGCGCGAGCCGTACTCGGCCTGCGCGATGCCGACGATCGCCTCATTGGTGGGGATCACACCGTGCGAACCGGTGGCACCCGTGATCATGGTGCCCAGCGGGGCGAGCGAGTTGGTGACAAGGGTCGCGCCCGCGCCGATCAGCAGGAAGCCGAGGGTCGCCTTGATGGCGCCGCCGATGACCTGACCTGCGGACTTCTTCAGGGCGATGAGGCCGACGGCCGTGATGATGCCGATGAGATAGGCGGGGACGCTGAGGATCTCGTTGACGATGAATTTCGCGATGTCGACGAGGGTGTTCATGCGGACTCCTGGGGAGGGGAGCGGTGGGGGCGGGGGATCAGACGTCGTAGAGGTCGCGCATGGCCGCGTCGACCTCCTTGGTGCTGGTGAAGTCCTCGATCACCCGCACCGGCACACCCACGTCCCCGAGCGTCCGCGCGATCTCCCGCGAGGTCATGATGGCCACCGCCTCGGACGCCTTGCCCTTCGCGGAGATGGTGTCGGTCGCCTCGGTGGTGATGTACCGGCCCCACTTCCAGCGGTCGAGCACCTTGTCCAGCGTCGACTTGAGGAAGAGGCTCGTGCCGACACCGTTGCCGCACACCGTCAGGATCTTGTGCATGCCGTGCCCCGAGCCCTTGGGCGCGGGCTGTGCGGGAACACTGTCGGACGGTTCCGGCTCCGCGTCCCCCATGAGGATGCGCCGCAGCGCCTCAGGTGTCGGGGCACGGTCGAGGGCCGCGGAGGTGTCGGCGTCGGCGAGCAGCCGGGCGAGGGCGCCCATCGCCTGGGTGTGTGCCCCGGCGTCCTCGGCGGCGAGGGCGACGACGAGGTGGACCGGGTCGTTCGTCTCGTGCCCGAAGCTCACCGGCGTCGACAGCCTCACCCATGACATGCCGGTACGCCGGACGGCGGGGGAGGGCCGGGCGTGCGCGAAGGCGAAGCCGGGCGCGATGACGATGTAGGGGCCGTTCTCCCGGACGTTGCGGAGCATCTCCTCGGTGTACGTGTCCGTGCTGACGTCTGTGGAGACGAGCAGGTCACCGGCGGCACGCACGGCTGCCTGCCAGTCGGGGGCGGCCACGTCGAGGCGGATGGCCTCGACGGGAATCAGATCGCTGAGTTCACTCATACGAGCAGTGGCTACGAAGGACGGCCCCGTGTCAGTGCGACACGCCGGACGCGGACACCTTCGTTATGAGGATCCTCCGGGTGCCGCCCCGGGCACGCCGAGGCGGCCCCGCCGAAGCGGGGCCGCCTGCGTCATGCGTCACGCGAAGGGACCGAACCCAAGGGGCTCAGTGGTTGTTGAACCAGGCGCCGAAGTGGGCCTCGGCCTCCGCCTCGTTGGCGACGGTGACGCCGTTGTGCCCGCCCACGTTGACGAAGTCCTGGGTCTCGGCTTCGACGTGGGTTTCGGCCTGACCGGCGCTGTTCGCGCCACTGTCGGCGACGGCGGGACCGGCTGCGATGAAACCGGCCACCGCGGCAACGGCGGCAGCGGCTGCGATGCGACGCACCATGAACTGCTCCTTCAGGGAGGGGGTCAAGTGATCACTTAAAACATCACCAGACCGCACGGAGGCTCGCATCTTGAGCGCTCGCACGACACTCGCGTGCAGCAACGCGCTCCGCCATCTCAGCGTCGTGCCAGCAGTCCCCGCCCCCGCAGCACCCGCCGCTCCAGCGGGCTGAAGATCAGCAGGTCGATGGCGATGCCCACCACGAGGATGAGGAGGATGGCCAGGAACACCTGCGACATGCTGCTGTTGTTGCGGCCGTTCTCCAGCAACTGGCCGAGGCCCACACCGAGATCGGGCGACGAGGCGATGATCTCGGCGGCCATCAGCGAGCGCCACGAGAAGGCCCAGCCCTGCTTCAGCCCGGCGAGATAACCGGGGAGCGCGCCCGGCATCACGATGTGCCACGCCCCGCGCAGCCCGGTCGCGCCGAGGGTCCGCCCGGCGCGCAGGTACAGCGGCGGGATCTGGTCGACGCCGGCGACGAGGCCGTTGGCGACGGACGGGACCGCGCCGAGCAGGATCACGGCGTACATCATCGAGTCGTTGAGGCCGAGCCAGATCACGGCGGGCGGCACCCACGCCACCGACGGCAGTGACTGCAGACCCGACAGGATCGGCCCGATGGCCGAGCGCACGAACCGTACGCGGGCCACCAGCAGGCCGAGTGGTGTGCCGATGGCGAGGGCGAGCAGGAAGCCGAAGAGGCCGCGTGACACGGATGTCCAGATGGAGTCGAGGAGCGTGCCCTGGAGCCAGGCCGTGCGCACCTCGCCCCACACATCGGCGGGCGAGGGCAGCTTGTAGTCCGGGACGACCCCCGCCCACACCAGCGCCTGCCAGACCACCAGCACCACGGCGACCGCGGTGACCGGCGGCAGCACCTTGCGGCGCAGTGTCTCGCGCAGCGGCGTACGGGGGGACCGCACCGAGTCCAGTGCGTCGAGCCCCGCCTCCAGGCCCGCGAGATCGTTCGGACGTCCGGGCTCGCGGGGCGCCGCGGTGGCGTCCTTGGCGGCCTCCGCGTCGAGGGTGGCGGTGTGGTCAGTGGCGGCCATGGCGGCGGATCTCCCCACGCAGTTCTTCGGTGATCTCGGCGGACAGTTCGGCGACCGCGGTGTCCTCCAGGCGCCGCGGCCGGGGCAGGCCGACCGTCCACTCCCGGGCGATGCGGCCGGGGCGGGACGACAGCAGGACGACGCGCTCGGCCAGGCGCACCGCCTCGCGCACGTTGTGCGTCACGAACAGCACCGACACACCCGTCTCCTGCCAGATGCGGGTCAGCTCGTCGTGCAGCACGTCGCGGGTGATGGCGTCGAGCGCGGCGAACGGCTCGTCCATCAGGAGCAGCCGGCTGTCCTGGGCGAGCGCGCGGGCGAGCGCCACGCGCTGGCGCATCCCGCCCGACAGCTCGTGCACCCGTTTGCCGTGCGCGCCGGTCAGCCGGACGAGGTCGAGCAGCCGCTCCGCCTCGGCGCGCCGCTCCTGGGCGGCGACCCCGCGCAGCTTGAGGGCCAGCTCGATGTTCTTGCCCGCGGTCAGCCACGGGAACAGCGCGTGCTCCTGGAACATCAGGGCGGGCCTGCCGTCCGTGGCGATGGAGCCCGCGGACGGCAGATCGAGGCCCGCGGCCAGGTTGAGCAGAGTGGACTTGCCGCAGCCCGAGGCCCCCAGGAGGGTGACGAACTCGCCCGGCGCGACATCGAGGGTGATGTCGTCCAGGACGAGCTGTTGTCCGCCGGGCGTGCCCGGCGCGGGGAAGGACTTCGAGACGTGCTCGATACGCGCCGCGTGTGTCACCGTCTCGACGGCCTCGGCCGACCCGGGTGTCGTGGTGGCCATGGGTGTCACCTCCTGAGGGCTCGTCAATTCCTTGACGCGCCACGTCCGATGGGTTGCTACTTCGCGCCGAGACCGGCGTCGTCGACCTCGTCCGCGCCCTCGGCCTTGAGGACCTTGTTGAGCGGCTCGAGGTCGTAGATGCCGTTGAGGTCGGGCTGCTCGAGGAGACCGGACTTGACCGCGTGCTTCGCCTCGGTGTCGAGGGTCGAGGCCAGCGGGTCGTCGAGGAAGTCGATGGACTTCCAGGCCGGGTCGAGGACCTTGGCCGGCAGCGCCTTGCCCGACAGCTTCTTCAGTGCCTCGTTGGCGGAGGCCTTGGCCTTGTCCGGGTTGGCGTTGATCCACTTGTTGGTCTTCACCGAGCCGCGGAGCACGGCCTCGACGACGTCCGGGTGCTCCTTGAGGAACTTCTGCGACACGATGATGTTCGTGATCACGAACTTCTTGTCCGGCCACAGGTCGGCCTCGTCGAGGATCGCCTTGCCGCCCTCGGACACGAGCTTGGAGGCGGTCGGCTCGGGGACCCAGGCGCCGTCGATGGAGCCGGACTTGTAGGCGTCCGGCGTGATCTTGTTGTCGGTGCGGACGACGGAGACATCGCCCTTGCCGCTCTGGGCGTCGACCTTCCAGCCCTGCTCCGCGATCCAGTTGAGGAACGCGACGTCCTGCGTGTTGCCGAACTGGGGCGTGGCGATCTTCTTGCCCTTGAGGTCGTCCAGGGACTTGATCTTCTTCGGGTTCACGACCAGCTTGACGCCGCCGGAGGCCGAACCGCCGATGATCCGCAGGGACTTGCCCTGGGACTTGGTGTAGCCGTTGATGGCGGGGGAGGGGCCGATCCAGCCGATGTCGATGGAACCGGCGTTCAGCGCCTCGATCTCGGAGGGCCCCGCGTTGAAGGTCGACGGCTTGATCTGGGTGCCGCCGAGCTCCTTCTGCAGGAGTCCCTGCTGTACGCCCACCAGGGCGGTGCCGTGCGTCAGGTTGGGGAAGTAGCCGATCTTCACCGAGTCGGCGGAGAGCTTCTTGCCGCTCGACGCGGCCTTGGCCTGGTCGCCGCCGTCGGTCGACTGGGACCCGTAGCCGCACGCGGTCAGCAGGAGGGGGAGTGCTGCCGTGGCGGCGAGGATGCGCAGGGTGGAGCGGGAGCGTGCGGGAGACACGGAGGTGTCCTCTCGGGAAATGGGTGGTTCGGGGGAGGCGCGCGGGGCGCCGTGGGACCGGGGCCGGTGGCTCAGGCGGCGCGACAGATGGCGCTGGAGGTGCGGCCGAGGTCGATGTGGCGGCGCGAGGTCAGCAGAAGGCGCGACAGCTCGGCGCGGCTCAGCGTACGCATGGCCACCCCCTGCCTTCCCGAGTTTTCCTACCTGACAGATAGGGATCGTGGCAGAAGGTGGCTCTCACCCCAAGAGGGTGTTCATCATATGGACGTACGTGTCTCGTATTCCGAGAAGACCGTGAGAATCCTCAGGCGGGAAGGGCGAACGGGGGCTGCGCGCCGTTGAGGAAGTAGTCGCCGATGTCGCGCAGTTGGTGCCCGATCGGCTCGTGCAGTGTGTGGGTGCGGGCGTTGCGCCAGAAGCGGTCGAAGCCGAGCGTCGCGGAGGCGGCGCGCGGGCCGACGATGTCCAGGGCCCGGGTGGTGGACTCCTGTGCGGCCCTGGAGGCGGCGGTCTCCGCCATGGTCACGAGCGCGGCGACCTCCGCGTACGCGTCGTAGGCGAGCTCGTCGCCGAGTGCCAGAGCCGTCTGTACGGCCCCCAGCGCCTGGTCGGCGAGCGCCGACGCGGAGCGGACGAGGACGGTGAGCTCCCCAAAGGTGGTCAGCACCTGCGGGTCGTGCGGGCTGCCGACCGGCCAGGCCGGATGCAGGGGTGTCCGGCCCGTCCTGCTGTACTCGCGGGCCTCCGCGAGGGTTCCCTCGGCCGTTCCGAGCAGGACCTGGGTGGAGACGAGGTGGGCGACCGGCGAGGCGAGGGCCGTGCGGGGCGGCAGGAAGTCCTCGTCCGCGGAGAGCGGGCCGAGCACCTCGTCGGCGGCGACCGGCACGTCGTCGAACTCGACGGTGCCGCCGGCCGCGAGCCGCCGCCCGAAGGTGTCGGCCGCGGCGTCGACCACGACACCGGGCCGGTCGGCGTCCAGTACGACGGCGAGCGGTGCGCCCGTGTCCGCCCGCACGGCCCGCACGGCCAGCCGGTCGGCGGCCAGGACGCCGGTGGTGTAGTCCTGCCGCCCGTTGAGCACCAGCCCGTCGGAGCTTTTGGTCAGCGTCAGTGTGGGCTCCTGGCGGGCGAACCCGCCGCCCCAGCACCACTGCTCGGCCGCGGACCGCTCCTCGATCTGCGCGGCGAGCGCGGGCCCGGCGAAGAACCGGGCACTGCCCGCCAAGAAGTAGTGACAGCCGAGCAGTTGGCCGATCGCGCCGTCCGCCGCCGCGATCTCCCGGACGACGGCGAGGGCGGCGGCCCAGTCCCCGCCGCCTCCGTCGGTCCCGGTCGGGGCCGGAGGTGTCAGCAGCCCCGCCTCGCGCAGCCGTGACACCTCGTCGACCGGGGCCTTGCCCGCCTGCTCCCTGGCGACCGCGTCCGTGGCGAGGTCGTCCGCCACCTCGCGGGCCACCCGCAGCCAGTGCGGATGGTCGCCGCCGGCCCGTTCGTGGGCCGGGACGGGAAGGGGCGACGCGGTGGCGGGGGCCGTCACGGTGATCTCCTCAAGGTCGGTGGCAGGGGGCGGGCTCGGAGCCGTCCTGCCGGTCGGGGCGCCGCTCGGGGACGTACTTGTACCCCACGCGTCGTACGGTGACGATCCGCTGGCGGTGGGCCCGGCCCAGCTTGCGCCGCAGCCGGGCGATGTGGACGTCCACGGTGCGGCCGTCACCGACGTGGTCGTAGCCCCATACGGCCGTCACCAGCAGCTCGCGCGTCAGCACGTGGTGCGGGCGCTGCACGAGATGGGCGAGGAGCGCGAACTCCAGGTAGGTGAGGTCGAGTTCGCGGCCCTCCAGCTCGGCCACATGGCGCACGGGATCGATGCGGATGGCGTCGTCCGCGGGCGGTGCGGCGGGCGGCGGGGACGGGAGTGGGGTCGCGGGGTCGACCGGCCGGATCTCGGGCCGGGGGCCGCCCTCGGCGAAGAGCCCGGCGGGGTCGGTGCCCTCGGGGACGAGCAGCAGGTATCCGACCATCGGTACGGAGCCGCGCTGGCCGCCGTCTTGCGGGGTGTCGCGGACGAGGCTGAGATGGCGGGCGTCGGAGGGTGGCGCGGTGGCGTGGGCGGGGCGGGTCTGCGGTGCCGTGGTCATGGCGGGTGTCCCTCGGTGGTGTGTCGGGCCGCCGGACGCGCGGTGGATGAACGCGCCTAGGCGGCCGGGGAGTTGGCGTGCGGAGCGGCACGGTCCGGCCGGTGGGCCGGGTGCCTTACGCGCGACAGCACGCGGCGCTGACGACGTGACCAAAGTCGACATGCCGACGACGAACGAGTCGCTGCTGCGTACGGGACATGTGCACCATCCTGTGCGTCCGGGCGGGCCCGGTCAAGGATTTCCTAGTAATTCGGTAGGGAAAGTGGGGAAGGTGTGGCGCAGCTCACCGGTCACCGCCGGCCGCGGGGCGTGTGTCGGCCGCCGTCACCCGGCTCAACCAGGCGCGGGCGGCGGCGATCCGGCCGCGCAGGCGCTGGAGCGGAGTGGGCGGCAGCGTCCGCGAGTCACCCCGCGCGTAGTGCCGCTCCACGTAGAACTGCCCCACGCTGAGCACGCTGGTGACCGCGATGTACCAGAGGGTGGCGACCATGAGCAGCGGGATCACCTGGTACGTCTGGTTGTAGATGAGCTGCGCCGAGTACAGCAGGTCGTGCACGGCGAGCACGCTCACGATGCTCGTGCCCTTCAGCGTGCCGATCAGCATGTTCCCCGCGGTCGGCACGATCGAGCGCATCGCCTGCGGGACGACGATCCGGCGCAGCGTGCGGCGCCTGCTCAGACCGAGGGCCTGTGCGGCCAGCGTCTGCCCGGAGTCCACGGAGATGATGCCGCCGCGCACCACCTCGGCGGCGTACGCGGTCTCGTGCAGCGTCAGGCCGATCAGCGCGGTGAGGGTCGGCCCGAACAGGTTCACCGTCTTGACCGTGACGAACTCCGGGCCGAACGGGATGCCGAGCCCGAGCGTCGGATACAGGGTGCCGATGTTGAACCAGAACAGCAGCTGCACCAGGAGCGGCGTGGACCGGAAGATCCACACATAGCCCCAACTCAGTGTCCGCAGAACCGGGTTGGCGGACAGGCGCATCGTCGCGAGCACGGTGCCGAGCAGGAACCCGAGGACCATCACGGCGGCGGTCAGCCACACCGTCAGGAGCAGCCCGTCGAGCACGGCGGAGGTGGTGAAGTAGTGGCCCACCACCGCCCACTGGAAGGCGCCGTTGCGGACCACGGAGTTGAGCACCATCGCGAAGACGAGCAGCGCGACGGCGGCGGACGCCCAGCGGCCGAGGTGCCGGCGCGGCACGATCCGGGTGGCGGACGCCGCGGGCGCCGGATCCTCGGGCGATGCGGCGGGAGTGGGTGTGACGTAGGACGACGTCGTGGTCATCGAAGTGTCTCCGGAGAGGGAGGCGCGGGCGCGGAAGGCGCCCCGCGGCACAGGCGGGAAGGCGTGGACGGATTCGGCGTCGTCACATGTGCCGCGTCCCTCAACGCGGCCGGAGCAGGCCCTGGGGGCCTGTCCACCGCCGATCGTATGTGCCCGCGCCGCGGATGTGTCAACACGGCCTGGGAGCCGTGGAGTAGAGACCGCCCGGCATGCGGGCGCCGCTTGACGTGACCGCCGAAGTCCTGCTCAATTGTCCGCATGACTGCCCAGCGCCTGGTCTCGCGCGACCACATCGACTTCGGTCGGGTGTGGTCCGCGGCGTGTTGCGCCTGAACCGGCAGCGGGACCTTCGACCGGCCCTTCCCTCCCTCGGTGACCCCGTCGCGGGCCGAGTCCTCTCCTGACGCGCGCTGCCGCGACACCTCTCCTCCTTACGACACCTGCGCGTGACACGTCCCCGTACGTGACACCGCGCCCGGCGTCGTCACACCCACCTGTACCGAACCGCCGCCTCGCGGGCGCCGCGCGCTGCCCGCACACCCGAAAGGCCCCCGACCCGTGAACCTGCCCGGGACCAGAACCCGACCGCGCCTCGCCGCCCTCGCGCTGCTGCCGCTCCTCGCGCTGACCGCCTGCGGCTCGGGCGACACCGAAACCGGCGGCGCGGCGGGAGGGGGCGCGCAGGCCGCCGCCGCACCGACCGGCAACCCGGTCGCCGCCGTCCGCAAGGTGGACTCCGCCGCCGAGCTGCTGCCCGAAGACATCCGCAAGAAGGGCACCCTGCGCATCGGCAGCTCGACCGGAGGCCCGCCCGCCGCGTACTACCCGAACGGCACCGGCAAGAAGCCCGTGGGCCAGGACATCGACCTCGCCGACGCCGCGGCCAAGGTGCTCGGCATCCGACTGAAGCGCCAGGACGCCTCGTTCGAGACGATCCTCCCGGCCCTGGAGAGCGGCAAGTACGACCTCGGCACCGGAAACTTCGGTGTCACGGGCGAACGCCTGAAGACCATCGACTTCGTCACCTACATCAACGACGGCCAGGGCTTCGCGGTCAAGACGGGTGACACCTCGTTCGGCAAGAAGATCACCGACCTCGCCCAGCTCTGCGGCCGCAACATCGGCGTCGGCGCCGGCACCACGTTCGAAGCGACCCTCGACGCGGAGAAGTCGCGCTGCACCAAGGCGGGCAAGAAGCCGTACGACGTGCAGGTCTTCTCCGACAACGGCGCCACCCTCACCGCACTCCAGCAGGGCCGCATCGACGTGATCATGTCGACCATCAACGGCCTGCGCCACCAGGCGAACAACTCCGCGTCGCGCACCACCTTCCTCGGCGAGTTCCACCGCCTCGACGTCGGCTTCGCCTTCAAGAAGGGCTCGCGGCTCACCAAGGCGTTCCGGGCCGCGGTCAACGAGCTGATCGAGGACGGGACGTACGAGCGGATCCTCAAGAAGTGGGGCACGTCCGAGTCGGCGATCGAGACATCACGCGTCAATCCGCCGGAGCACACCTGACAGCGGGGGGATACCGAAACGGGTGCGGAGGCCGCCAAGGACTCTCCGCACCCGCCCCGTTCACAACACGGCGCCTACTTGGTGATCACCTCACTCACCACCGGAGCCGCCGACCCGTCACCCCACACGAGCCGCACCGCGTCCGCGCTCGCCCCGGCGGGCGCGGGCAGGGCGGTGACGGAGCCGTCGAGCGGGCCGAGGTCCTGCCACGTGCCGCCGACGCGCAACTGCACCACCGCCTTCGAGGACGTCGCGCCGTCCGGGCGCAGCACTGTCACCGAGGTCACCGAACGCGGCGCCGGGTACGTCACCGTGAGCGCATCGCCCGACGCGGGGGCGGAAGCGGCACGGTAGGCGTTCTCGGGCTTCCCGTCCGCCGCCGCGGCCAGACTGCTGCCGTCCCCGGGAGCCGGGCCGCCGCTCACCGTCGGGCGGTCCGTACGTGCCACCGCGAACTCCCGGACGACCAGCCAGTTCGTCTGGTCGGCCGTCGCGCGGGCACGCACGTACCGGGCGCTCGTGCCGCTCGGCGCGTCCGCCGTCCACGTCGCCTTCCCGCTGAACTCCGCGCCCAGCGCGTGCCACGTCGTGCCGTCCGACGAATACTCCAGGACACCCTTGTGCAGATAGTCCTCGGTGCTTCCGGACTTGCCCATCGCCACTGTCACCGAGCCGAGCGGCTGCGCACCGCCCAGGTCGACACCGACACCCTCGCCGGTCTTCGGCGCCCGGCTGCTCCAGAAGTACGTGGAGTCGTCGCCGTCGGTCATCCGGTCGGCAGTGTTGCCGTTGTAGACCGGCAGCTTGGTGGTTCCGGTCGGCTGCGGCGGCAGACCGAGGTCCTTGTCGGACGTGTCCCGCACCTTCGCGAAGAACGGTTCGAGCACACCTTCACCGACGACCACCGGCACCTTGCCGCCATTGAGGTCGGTGTACCGGAACGACTTCGCCTCGGCCACCAGGCCGGGGAGCTGCTGACGGAGCGTCCAGGCCGCCTCCGTGTGCCCGGCGCGCTGCTCCTCCAGCATCCGCACCGCCGCGACTCCGGCCCTGCCCCACGCCTCGGCCGAGTCGAGCCACGGCCCGGAATCCTCGACGAATCCCTTCTCCACGCCGCCGCGGATCGTCGCCGGCGCGTCCCGCAGCCCGGCGAACGCGGCCGTCAGCGCGGACGCCGGGACGGAACCGTCCCAGTACCCCTTCATCAGCCTCGACAGCTCCGGCGCCTCCACCGAGTCCATCCGCGAGCTGTGATTGAGGTCCGTGAACGCCCGCAGCGCCCGCGCCACCTTGGCCTTCCCGCCGGCCATCTCCTCAACGGCCGCGCGGTACGAGGCATCGGGTTCGTACGCCGCGTCGTTCCACGTGTAGTCGGCGACGGTGTGCAGCGCGAGCTTCGAGGCGTACGGCTGGATCATCGGGTTGGCGGTGATCCCGGCCAGTTCCTCGGCGAGCCCCTTCTCGCGTCCGCTGAACGGGCCGAGGAAGAGCCGCCCGGTCGCGAAGTCGTTGACGGGATAGTTGTCCCAGGTCAGGATCTCGTGCCCGAAGACCGTCTTGGCCCGCTTCGCCTGAGCCACCGTCATCGTCGGCGCCACGACACCCTCGCCCGTCCATTCGACGAGCACATCCTTGTCGAGCTGCCCGGAGATCGCCGTCTTGTACGGCGTGGAGGTGGTGTTGTAGTACTCCGTCGGCACCATCTGGAGTGGCAGGGCGCCGTCATGGGTCCTGATGAACTGCTGGTTGACCCGGTTGAGCAGATACGCCTGCGCCTGTCCGGCCGCGCCGCCTCCGGTGCCCCACTTCGCCTTGTCCGCGTCGCAGTTCCAGTCGGTGTAGCTGATGTCGTCCAGCGGCACCGCGAACTGCCGCACCCCGATGTCCCACAGCGTCTGGAACTTGTCGGTGAGCGCCTTGAGGTCGTCGTCCGAGCTGTAGCAGACGCTCAGGCCGGGGGAGAGGGCGTAGGTGAATTCGACGTGGTTCGCCCGCGCCCGCGCCACCAACTCCTCGATCTGGTCGAGCTGTTCGGCCGGGTAGGGGTCGCGCCACTTGGCGCGCAGATACGGGTCGTCCTTCGGCGAGTACACGTAGATGTTCATCTTGTGCTCGCCGTAGTAGTCGAGCTGGTCCAGGCGCGCCGCGTGCGACCACGGGGTGCCGTAGAAGCCCTCGATGACACCGCGCACCGGTGTGGCCGGCCAGTCGCGCACGGCCAGGCCGCGCACGGTGGCGCCGGGGGCCGTGCGGTGCGGCAGCACCTGACGCAGCGACTGCGCCGCGTAGTACGTGCCGGTCGGGTCGGCGCCGGACAGCACGATGCGGCCCGCGCCCTTGCCGCCTATGGCGAGGACGTACCCCTCGGCGGCGAGCCCGGCCGGCCCATCGGTGTCCAGACCGTCGAGCGCACCCGCCGACGCAGGGTTCTCGCTCGGCCCGCCGACGTAGACCGCCAGCGAACCGGAGCCCACGGGCGCCTTCCGGACGGTGGTGACATCCCGCGCACCGGCCGCCTTCAGCACGGCGGTGGTCAGCTTCACGGCGGCCGGATCGGACTTCGCGCCGGTGACGACGGTGACGGCGGGGGTGATGGTGACCCGGTCGGACCGCTGCCGCTCGCTGTGCGGGGCCGGGGTGATGACGGGCGAACTGTCGCCGGACCCGGCCTCCGAACCGGCGGCGGCCGGGCCCGTACCAAGGGTGAGCGGAGCTGCGGCCAGGGCCGCCACAGTGAGGACGGCGACGAGTGGCGTCCTGCGGGATCTGTGCTTCGGGCGGAACATGAGTGAACCTCCACGGTGGGCACATACGACATGCTGTAGCGGACTAGACCACTTCAGTGATGGGCTGTCAATGTTGCACGAAGGGGCGGGAGTTTGAGCAGTTTCACGCATTGCGGTGCCCTGAATCGCCGACCGCGGGGTGGCATGTCTCAGCCGAGCGTCACCCTCACCTGCACCGGCAGATGGTCGCTCGGGTACTGGCCGTCCTGCTCGTACGTGTTGATGGCCGCGGAGTGCACCGTCACGCCCGGTGTGGCGAGGATCCAGTCGATGCGGTCGCCGTCCGGGGTGAGTGGCTTGTAGCCGTGGAACGTGGCGTAGAGCTTGCTGCGTACGGCGGCCGCGTCCCAGGTGTCCTGGAGGCCCGTGGCGAGGAGCTGGTCGTAGACCGGGTTGCCGTGCGCGGCCACGTTGAAGTCGCCGGTCATCAGCAGGGGGAGGGAGGTGTCGAGGGCCGCGACGCGCGAGGCGATCAGCTCTGCCGACTTCACGCGGGAGAGCTGCACCTGGTGGTCGAAGTGGGTGTTGAGGACGTAGAACTCCTTGCCGCCGTCGGCGAGGTCCTCGAAGCGCACCCATGTGGCCATCCGGATGACCGAGTTGCCCCAGCTCTTCGAGCCGATCAGCTCCGGGGTGTCGGAGAGCCAGAAGTGGTCGAACTCGACGGGGCGCAGGCGTCGCGTGTCGTAGAAGACGGTGGCGAACTCGTCCCGGCTGCCGCCCGCTCTGCCCGTGCCGATCCAGGCGTAGTGCTCACCCAAGTCGGTGTGAATGTCCTGGAGTTGGTGGTACAGGCCCTCCTGGGTGCCGATGATGTGCGGTCGCTCGGCGCGGAGCAGTTCGCGCATCACGGGGCGGCGGTCGGCCCAGGAGTGCGGTGAGGTGTCGGAGGCGTAGCGGAGGTTGAACGTCATGACGTGCAGGCGGCCTCCGCGGCCCGCAGGCGCGGCGCCCGCGGGAGTGGCGGCGGTGGTGGTCACCGCCGCCGCGGCGGGAAGCGCGGCGGCGAGGGCGAGTGCGGCGCGCAGCCCGTGGCGGCGTGTGAGGCGGGGGTGCTCGGTCATGGGTCCTCCTGGTGCGTCGGTGGCAGGGCAGGGGGCCCACGATGGCGAGCTCGGGTGAGGCGGAGGTGAACGGTCGGCGGCGGTGGGTGTGACGTCTGTGGGCCCTTGACCCCCTTGTGCCCAAGGGGTGTTGGAGTGATGCCGGGGGCGGTGGGCCATGGCCTGATCCGAACCACAGGCCCTACGTGCGGGGTGGTGCGGCCGCCCGGGTGCGGGTGGCCGCGAGGCTGGCGAGGAGCTTGAGGCGCTCCTCGGAGGTGGTGCCGGGCTCCGCCGAGTAGAGCGTCAGGTCGTGCACGGCGCGGCTCGCCATCGGCAGGTCCAGGGAGAGGTACGAGAGTTCCAGCTCGCCGACGTCGGGATGGCTCAGCCGCTTGAGGCCCTCGTGGCGGATGCGGACGTCGTGGGCCGCCCACTGCGCGCGGAACTCGGAGCTGAGCGTGGACAGTTCACCGATCAGCTCGCGCAGCCCCCGGTCGTGGGGTTCGCGGCCGGCCTCGGCGCGCAGCAGGGCGGTGGTCGCGACGGCCGCGGCGCCCCAGTCGACGAAGAACTCCTGCGACCCGGGGTCGAGGAAGATGTAGCGGGCGACGTTGGGCCGGCCCTGCTTGTCGGTGGTGGCACTCTCGTACATCGGTGTGTGCAGGGCCTTCGCCAGCGCGTTGTGGGCGATGACATCCTGGCGGCCGTTGCGCACGAAGGCCGAGGACATCGTCATCGAGTCGAGCATCCACTGGACGCGCGGCGGCACCGCGACGTCCTTGCGGCGGGACGGAGCACGGCGGGCGGGCTTGGCGGCGCGGGCCAGGTCGAACAGATAGGTGCGCTCGTCCTCGTCCAGCTGCAGGGCCTGCGCGACCGCCGAGAGCACGTCCTCCGACACCCCGCCGATGTGTCCCTTCTCAAGGCGCGTGTACCACTCGGTGCTGACCCCCGCCAGGACGGCGACCTCCTCGCGCCGCAGCCCCGGGACGCGCCGCCGGGCGCTGGTGGGCAGCCCCGCCTGCGCCGGGGTGATCTTGGCGCGTCGGCTGGCGAGAAAGTCCCTGATCTCGCCGCGGTGGTCGCTTCGCTCGTCCATGCGTTCCACGGTAGCCACGGGACGCCGCGGAGGGAGGTCGAGCTTGTACCCCCTATAAACGCGACCTTCCCCACCTGCGCAAACGCCGGTTTCGTGCGGTCAGCACCGCAGAACCACAGCACCGCACTGAGACACCCCACGGAGTTGATGCATGAGTACGCGAGGAGGAACCCTCCACGCCCCCGCCGACGGGCGCCCCGACCGCTCCGAGCCGCCCGCCCGGCTCCCGCTCGTCGTGTACGTGCTGGCGATGGGCACGTTCCTGATGGGCACCACCGAGTTCGTGGTCGCCGGGCTGCTGCCCGAGATCGCGGGAGACCTGCAGGTCGGGGTCGCGCGGACGGGGCTCCTGATCACCGTCTTCGCCGTCGGGATGATCGTGGGCGCGCCGCTGATGGCGATGCTCACGCTGCGGCTGCCCAAGCGGCTCACCCTGATGCTGGCCCTGGGTGTCTTCGCCGTGGGCCACGTCGTCGTCGCCCTCGGCTCCAGCTTCCCGCTGCTGCTCGCCGCTCGGTTCCTGACCGCGCTGGCCACCGGCGCGTTCTGGGCCGTGGCCAATGTGGCCGCCGCGAACGCCGCGGGACCGGCCGTGAGCGCCCGCGCCCTGGGTCTCGTCGGGGCCGGAGCCATGCTGGCCAATGTCGTCGGCGTGCCGCTGGGCGCGTTCGCGGGACAGCTCATGGGCTGGCGCGGACCGTTCTGGGCCCTCGCGGCCCTCGCCGCCGCGGCCGTCCTGGTGATCGCCCGCACCGTCCCGCGGGACGGCCCCGACCAGCACGCCGGATCGATCCGCTCCGAGCTGTCGGCGCTGCGCTCCGGCCGCCTGTGGCTGGTGCTGGCCGCCTGCGCCACCACCACCGGCGGGGTCCTGGCCGCGTACTCATACATCGCGCCGCTGCTGACCGGCCGGTCAGGGCTCGCCGCCGGGTACGTACCGCTGGTCCTGGTCGGCTTCGGCCTCGGCGCCCTCGCGGGCTCGCTCGTCGGCGGCCGCCTTGGCGACCGCCGCCCGCACGCGGTGACCATCGTCGCCCCGGCCGGAGCGACACTCCTGCTGCTCGCGATCTGCCTGCTGGCGGGCTCGGCCCCGGCGACGGTCGTGCTGGTCGCCCTGCTCGGCTTCTTCGGTCTCGGCGCCAACCCGGTCCTGATCGCCCTCGCCGTCCGCTGCGCCGACCGGGCCCCGGCCCTGGCCTCCGGCCTCACCGTCGCGGCCTTCAACCTCGGCACGGCCGTCGGATCCTGGGCGGCCGGACTCTCGCTCGACGGCCCGCTCGGCACGACGGGACCCGCGGTCGTCGGCACATTCGTCGCCGCGCTGACTCTGATCCCCGCGATCATCATGGGCCTCACGAGGCATCGCGGCGTGGCGGCGGCGTCCTAGGGACCGTCGTCGTATCCCCCGACACACCAAACACACCGAACACGGAACGAGGAGATCCACCATGCGTGGAGTAGTGATGCACAACGCCGGCGACGTCCGAGTGGAGGACCGCGAGGACCCGAAGATCGTCGAGCCCACCGACGCGATCGTGAAGCTGACCGCGAGCTGCATCTGCGGCTCGGACCTGTGGCCGTACCGCGGGATCGAGCCGGTCGACCACACGCTCATGGGCCACGAGTACGTGGGCGTGGTCGAGGAGGTCGGTGACGCGGTGGAGACCGTGCAGCCGGGAGATTTCGTCGTCGGCTCGTTCGTCATCTCGGACAACACTTGCGAGATCTGCGAGTCCGGATTCCAGTCCAAGTGCGTGCACGCCGAATTCGTGCACGGCGGGATCGGTACGCAGGCCGAGAAGGCCCGCATCCCGCTGGCCGACGGTACGCTCGTCGCCACGCCAGGACAGCCCGACCCGGAGCTGATCCCCGCCCTGCTGGCCGCTTCCGACGTCCTGGGCACCGGCTGGTTCGCGGCCGTCGCCGCGGAGGCGGGCCCAGGCAAGACCGTCGCGGTCGTCGGCGACGGCGCGGTCGGGCTCATGGCCGTCCTCGCCGCCAAGCAGTTGGGCGCCGAGCGGATCATCGCGATGTCCCGCCACCCGGAGCGGCAGAAGCTGGCCCGCTACTACGGCGCGACCGACATCGTGGAGGAGCGCGGCGACGAGGGCGTAGCGAAGATCAAGGAACTCACCGGCGGCCTCGGCGCGCACTCCGTCATCGAGGCGGTCGGCACGCAGGAATCCTTCATGCAGGCCGTGGGCGCCACCCGCGGCGGCGGCCATCTGGGCTACGTCGGCGTCAACCACGGCGTCCAGATCCCCGGCATCCAGCTCTTCTTCGCCGGCATCCACACCCTGGGCGGCCCCGCCCCCGTACGCCGCTTCCTCCCGGAGCTGATCCGGCTGATCTGGGACCGCGAGATCGACCCCGGTAAGGTCTTCGACCTCACGCTGCCGCTGGAGCAGGCCCCCGAGGGCTACAAGGCGATGGCCGAGCGCAGGGCGACGAAGGTCCTGCTCACGCTGTGAACGCGACGAACGCGGTGACCACCGACGGACGGAGTACGTACCGATGTCCCTGATCCTGGTGACGGGAGCCTCCACCGGCCTCGGCCACGCGACGGCGGACGCGCTGGCCGGTGACGGCCACGACGTCGTCGTCCACGCCCGCACCCCGGACCGCGTCGCCGCGCCGTCCGGGGCGGGCCGGTGGGCGGGTGCGATCACCGGGGACCTGTCCGAGACCGACGAGATCCCCGAAGTCGCCCGGCAGGCAGCGGAGTTCGGCCGCTTCGACGCGGTCGTCCACAACGCGGGCACCATGCACGCCCCGGAGGCGGCCACGGTCAACACGGTCGCGCCGTACGTCCTGACGGCCCTGATGGAGAAGCCGTCCACGCTCGTCTACCTGAGCAGCTCCATGCACCGGGACGGTTCCACCGACCTCACGAGGCTGGCCGACGGTACGGCCACGTACAGCGACACCAAACTGTGGGTGACCGCGCTGACCCTGGCCCTCGCGTCCCGCTGGGAGGGGACGGCCGCGCACGCAGTCGACCCGGGCTGGGTGCCCACCCGCATGGGCGGCCCGGCGGCCAGTGACGACCTGACGGCCGGCCACGGCACCCAGACATGGCTGGCCACACACTCCACCGTCACCCCGCCCACCGGCGGCTACTGGTACCACCAGCACACCCAGGACCCGCACCCGGCGGCGCGGGACCCACGGTTCCAGGAGCGGCTCCTGGGGGTGCTGCGGGAGCTGACCGGGGTCGCCCTCGGCTGAGGGAACCGCTGCGGCACGCTATCCGTCACCCGCGGCACGCAACTCCTCGCGAAGCCCGGTCAAGCGGGTCCGACAACGCTCCACGGACGCGAGTTTGATGTGTTCGTATCCGCGTACGGCGTCGGGGAGTTCGGCGAGTTCGACGGCGGTCGGGAGCGTTCGCGGGGCGAGGAGCCGCAGCGCCTCCTCGACGGCCTCGCGGTACTCGCCGACGAGGGCCCGCTCCACCCTGCGTACGTGGGCCAGGCCGAACGGGTCGAAGGGGGTGTGCCGCAGCCGGCGCATGCCGTGCAGCACGCGGAAGGCGGGCCGGAACCACGGGCCCAACGTGATCTTGCGCCGCATCCCGAGGGCGCGCAGCAGTGGCGGGTGCAGCCGGTACGAGACCCGGGCGCCCGGACCCCACTGGTCGCGGACGGCCTCGTCGAGCGTGGCGTCGAGGGAGAGCCTGGCCACCTCGTACTCGTCCTTGTAGGCCATCAGCTTGTAGAGGTTGCGGGCGACGGCGCGGGCGAGCACGTCGCTGTCGGGGGCGATCCGTGCCGCTTCCGTGGCGCGCACGTGCTCGACGACCTCGGCGTAACCAGCAGCGTACGCGGCGTCTTGATAGGACGTCAGCTCGCGGACGCGGTGGTCGATAAGTTCGGACAGCGGTGATTCGGTCGGCTCCGGTGCGGAGTCCTCCGTCGGCGCGGGCAGCGTTCCGGTGCGCTGGGCAAGGACGCGGCGGCCGTGCCGGAACGCCTGGACGTTGGCGTCGACGCGGGCGCCGTTGAGGGTGATGGCCCGCTCGACGGCCGCGGCGCTCAGCGGGAGCGTACCGGCCTGGAAGGCGGCCCCGACGAGAAGCATGTTGGCGAACTGCTCGTCGCCGAAGAGCTCTTGGGCCAGGGCGTCGGCGGGCAGGTGGTGGGTGTCACGCGTACGGCCGTCGAGCGCGGAGCGGATGTCGTGCTGCGCGGGGAACGACGTGGCCGGGTCGGTGACCATGTGCCCTGTGGGTACCTCGGCCGTCGAGACCACCGCGGTGGTGCGCTGCGGATCGGCCGCCTTGAGCTGCGTGGGGTCGGCGGCGACGAGGGAGTCGCAGCCGAGGTACAGGTCGCACTCGCCGCCCGCGAGCTTGGCGCCCCGGTCCACCGGGGCACGCGTGATGGTGAGGTCGGAGACGACCGCTCCGCCCTTCTGGGCCAGACCCGTCTGGTCCAGGGCACGCACATGGCGGCCGTCGATCGCCGCCGCCGTGGCGAGGATCTGCGCGATGGTGACGACTCCGGTGCCACCGACGCCGGTGATGCGGACACGCGTACCGTCGGGGCGCTCGCGCACCTCGGGCTCGGGCAGCGGGCCCGGGTCCCGGGGGAGGGACGGCCCGGTGTCCCGTCGCGCGGCCGGTGTCACCGTCAGGAAGGAGGGGCAGTCGCCGTCGAGGCAGGAGTAGTCCAGGTTGCACGAGGACTGATGGATTCGCGTCTTGCGGCCGAACTCGGTCTCGACCGGCCGCACGGAAAGGCAGTTGGACTTCTGCCCGCAGTCCCCGCACCCCTCGCACACCCGCTCATTGATCATGACCTTGGCGGTCGGGGTGGGCGCCGTGCCGCGCTTGCGTTTGCGGCGCCGCTCGGCCGCGCACTCCTGCTCGTGCACCAGCACCGTGACACCGGCCACCTTCGCCAACTCTGCCTGTACGTCGACGAGTTCAGCGCGGTGACGTACCGCAACACGGCCCTTGCCCGCGGTCGCGCGGGTGCGCCGCAGGGCCCGGCGCGCCGCGCGCGGGGCGGGCGTGGTGACGACGACCCGCGTGACACCCTCGGCCAGCACCGTGGCGACGAGCTGCGCCAGGCCGCCCTGGCCGCCGACGGCGTCCTGGCCGCCGGTCATGGCCACGGTCGAGTTGAAGAGAATTTTGAAGGTGACGGGCACGTCCGCGGCGACCGCGGCGCGGACCGCGAGGCTCCCGGAGTGGGCGAAGGTGCCGTCCCCGAGGTTCTGCAGAAAGTGCTTCTGGCCGACGAACGGTGCCATGCCGATCCACTGCCCGCCCTCGCCGCCCATCTGCGACAGGCCGACGACGGTGCCGACACGCTCCTCGGGCATCATCAGCACCATGGCGTGACAGCCGATGCCGCCACCGACCAGCGCACCTTCGGGCGGCCTGGTCGAGGAGTTGTGCGGACACCCCGAGCAGAAGTACGGCGTGCGGGTGGCCAGCGGCAGCAGGACACGCTCGCGCGGCCTGCGCTCCTGCCAGGTCTCCAGGTCACCGAAACCGCCGAGCGCCCGCAGGCGCGCGGCGAGCCCGGTGGCCACCGCGTCCGGGTCGAGTTCCCCCACGTCGCTGAAGAGCCTGGCGCCGGAGGGGTCGCGCTTGCCGGTGACCCGGGGCGCGTCCGGCACCCCGTACAGGATCTCCTTGACGGCCGACTCCAGGAACGCCCGCTTGTCCTCGACGACGACGACCTCGTCGAGGCCCCGCGCGAATTCGCGCACGACGGTCGGCTCCACTGGAACGATCGCGCCCAGCTTGAGGAGCCGGATCCCGGACCGTTCAAGGGCGGCGTCGTCGAGGCCGAGCGAGGTCAGTGCCTGCCGTACGTCGAGGTAGGTCTTGCCCGCGGCGACGATGCCCACGCGGGCGGGCCCGGTGGCGCCGAGGATGCGGTTGAGCCCGCTGCGGCGGAGGTATTCGAGGGCGATGGGCAGCCGCGTTTGCTGAAAACTCCGTTCCAGGGCGGCCAGTTCACCGCCGAGCAGGCGCGCGCTGGGGGTGTGCGCGTAGGCCCGCAGGCCGTCGGGGAGCCCCGTCAGGTCCGGCGGCGACCACAGCGGATCCAGCCGCGCCGTAGACGCGCCGTCGGCCACGTTCGTCGCCACCTTCATCGCCGCCCACAGGCCGCTCGCCCGGGACAGCTCCACGGCGTGCAGCCCGAAGTCCAGGATCTCGCCGGAGTCCGCCGGGTACAGCGTGGGCAACTGCAGGTCCGCGAGGGCGGGTTCGGAGGAGCACGGCACCGTGGAGGACTTCGCGCTGGGGTCGTCGCCGACCAGTGCCACCACACCGCCCGTGGGTGAGGTGCCGGTCATGGCGGCGTGCCGGATGGCGTCCGTGGCCCGGTCCAGGCCCGGCGTCTTCCCGTACCAGACGCCGGTGACACCGTCGGTGGTCAGGTCGGCCACCGTGCCCGCCAGTTGGGTGCCGGCCAGCGCGGTGGCCGCCAACTCCTCGTTGAGCGCCGGGGCGTGCACGATGTCGTGCGCCCGCATCAGCGCGGAGCGCCGCTGGATCTCCAGGTCGTAGCCGGCCAGCGGCGAACCCTCGTAGCCGCTCACATACACCGATCCGCGCCGGCCGCCCCGCCGGTCGTGCCGCTGCCGGTCGAGCAGCATGCGCACCAGCGCCTGTACGCCGGTGAGGTACACGGTGCCGTCCTCGGCGAGGTAGCGGTCCTCGAGCGAGAAGGGGCGCGGTTGCCGGCCCGGCGGCACTTCGGCGAGGTCATGGGTGGGTGTCTCGTGGGTAGCGGTCACGGCAGGGGCTCCCTTGCGATGCGCTTCGATGGGCGGCGTGCCGGTCGGTGGCCGGGTGCACGACCGTAGGAGCCTGCTTCCGTGATGGTCAACGGGGCTCGGAAATGTCCAGGCAACTGGCCATGATGGAGCGCGGTTTGGTGACCGGACTGGTCCAACTGGGCACTCTCGTACGGCCAGTGGTTCACTTCTCGATGGCGCCCATGGTGTGTCGGTGCACCGAGCCCCTCCTGGGCCCCGCAAACCCGCCCGAAGCTTGACCAGTTGTGCCGCCCGGTCACGCGGAACCCGGATCTCCTTTACCACTGGCTCAACAATTCACACACCTCTTCTCACAACGGCAGCCCGCGACTAGCTTTCTGGCCTGCACCCGGCCGCCCCCGTCCAGTGGGCCGGCCGCGGCAGGGGGCCGCCGCACCCCCGAGACAACGACGTCGACCGCCCCGCCGCACCGGCTCGGGGGCACCTGGGATGCGCACATGACAGACATGCTGATCGTGGCGAACACCGCCGTCGCCGTACTGGCGGCGGTCCTGCTGATCATCCGGTGGCGGGTGCATCCCGTCATCGCGCTGCTGCTCGCGTCCTCGTACCTCGGCATCACGTCCGGACTGGGCGCCGAGGGGACGGTCCGAGCCATCACCAAGGGCTTCGGCGACCTGATGGCGGAGATCGGGCTGCTCGCCGTGTTCGGGGTGCTCACCGGGGCGCTGCTGCGGCGGTCCGGGGCGATCGACCGCCTGGTGGAAGCCCTGATGCGCGGGGTCGGCCCGCGCCGCATGCCGTACGCGCTGTCCACCGCGCTGGCCACCGCCCTGCAGTCCATCTTCCTGGACGTCCTGGTGGTCATGGTCGCCCCGCTCGCCCGCAAGCTGGGGCTGCGCCTGGGCAAGGCGGGCCTTCCGCGCATGATCTCGGCGATGACCATCGGCATGGAGGTCGGCGTGGTGATGGTGGTGCCGGGCATCGGCTGCCTGGCCATCGCGGCGCTGATGGACGTGCCGCTGGGCACGATGCTGCTGTACGGGCTGCTGATCGCCGTGCCGACGACGCTGATCAGCGTGGCCGTGATGCAGTTCGTCTTCCACCGCGGCTGGTGGAACCCGGCCAAGGACGAACGTCCCGTCGAGGACGACGAGGCGCCCGCGAACCCCCGTACGGAAGGCGGGACTTCGGCCGACCCGGCCGCATCCTCGACGCCGGGCGCAGGCGCAGGCGCAGGCGCAGGGGCAGGGGCAGGGGTAGCGACAACGACGACGGCGGTCGCGGTCCGCGGCCCCGTCGACACACGCCCGGACGTGCGTCTGGTGACCCTGTTCGGTCCTGCCCTGGTGGCTCTGCTGCTGATCGCCACGGGCGCGTTCCTGGAGATCGGGGGTGTGTCGATCGGACCGCTGAAGTTCGTGTGCGACCCCGTGACGGCGCTGCTCATCGGGCTGATCGGTACCACCCTCGTCACCCGGCGGGCCGTCGGCGCCAGGGCGACGGAGGAGGCGATCAGCCATGGATTCCGGGAGAGCGGGCTCATCCTCGTCCTCAACGGCGTCGGCGGCTCGCTCGCCCTCACCATCAAGAACGTCGGCCTGGGGGACATCCTCGGCCAGTACTTCTCGGCGAGCACCGTGGCACCGCTGCTGATGGTGTGGGCGGTGGCGGCCGTGCTGCACATCGCCGTCGGCTCGGTGACCCTGGCCGCCATGACCTCGGTGGGCATTCTGGCGCCGATCGCCCCCTCGTTGGGCATCGACCCCGTGTGGATCGCGCTCGCCGCGGGCGCCGGGTCCCTGGTCGCCATCCATGTCACCAGCAATACGTTCTGGCTGGTGCAGTCGCTGACCGGGCTGACGACGAGGGGCACGCTCAAGACGTTCTCCGTGGGCGTGACCGTGGCCGCGGTGGTGGCCATCGGGCTCATCGTCCCGCTGGCCTCGGTCATGGGCTGAACGGCCCCTGGGCGGAGCCGGGTTCAGCGCCAGAGCTCGTCGTGCATCTTCTTGATGAGCGGCGAGATGCGAGGCATCAGACGACGGCTGAGCACCACCTCGGAGGAGGTGCGCTCGACCCCCTCGACGGCGATGATCTGCTGAAGCACCTCCTCGAGGCCCGCGTTGTCCTTGGCGACGACGCGGCAGAGGAGGTCGGCCTCGCCCGCCACCGCGTTGGCCTCGATGACCTCGGGTATCGCGGCGAGACCGGCGAGCGTCTGGTCCAGCTTCCCCTGTGCCAGATGCAGGCGTACGTAGGCCAGCCCCGCGTACCCCATCGCCGCGGGGTCGAACTGCGGCCGCCAGCTCACCAGTACGCCGAGCCGCTGGAGCTTGTCCACCCGCGACTGCACCGTCGCCCGGGCGACACCGAGGCGGCGGGCGTACTCGCGCACACCGGCGCGGGGTTCCTCGGCGATCAGTCGCAGGACCGCGAGATCGAGTCGTTCGAAGGCAGTGGACATGAGCGCTCCTGTAGGTGCCTGGATGGGGCGAGGTCAACGTACACAGACGTCAGGAAAGTGGGCCAGTGGTGTGCTCCCGGCACATCAAGTCAGCTACTGCCCTGACCAGTTACTCAAGATTCCCGACCGATGTTGACCAGCCCGAACACACCCGTCAGCCTGAGGGCGCCCACAAGCCCACAGACCCACAAGCCCACAAGCCCACAGACCACAAGTCCAGAGGCCCACAAGCCCACACCCACCGCCGAACGCGAAGGAGCCCCGCGCCATGGGAGAGACCCTGGCGGAGAAGGTCTGGAAGTCCCACACGGTGCGCTCGGCGCCGGGGGAGCCGGACCTGCTCTACGTCGATCTGCACCTGCTGCACGAGGTGAACACCCCGATCGCCTTCGACGGCCTGCGTGAGTCCGGACGCACCGTGCGCCGCCCCGACCTGACCCTCGGGACCGAGGACCATCTGGTCCCCACCGCCGACCTGTTCAAGCGGATCGAGGAACCGGCGATGCGCCGCCAGGCCGAACTGCTGGCCCGCAACTGTGCCGAGTTCGGCATCGAGGTGTACCGGCGCGGCGACCCGCAGCGCGGCATCGCCCACGTCATCGGCCCCGAACTCGGCCTCGTCCAGCCGGGCATGACGGTGGTGTGCTGCGACTCGCACACCACGACCATGGGCGCCTTCGGGGCCCTCGCTCTCGGCATCGGCACCTCGCAGGTCGAACACGTCCTGGCCACCCAGACACTGCCGCTGACCCGGCCGAGGACGATGCGGGTCACCGTGACCGGGCGGCTCGCCGACGGGGTGTCGGCCAAGGACCTCATCCTGGCGCTGATCGCGCAGATCGGCACCGCCGGGGCGCAGGGCCACATCGTCGAGTACCAGGGCCCGGCCGTCGAGGCACTCTCCATGGAGGCCCGGATGACGGTGTGCAACATGACCGTCGAGGCGGGATCGCGTGCGGGCATGATCGCGCCGGACGAGACGACGTACGCGTATCTGCGCGGTCGCCCGCACAGCCCCGCCGGGCCCGACTGGGAGACGGAACTCGCCCACTGGCGCACGCTGCGCTCGGACGACGACGCGGTCTTCGACACGGAGGTGGTGCTCGACGGCGACAAGCTCGCCCCGCAGGTCACCTGGGGCACCAACCCCGCCCAGACCGCCCCGCTCGATGCCACGGTCCCCGACCCCGCGTCCTTCGCCGACCCGCAGCACCGCGCCGCCGCCGAACGCGCTCTGGCCTACATGGATCTGACGCCGGGCACGTTCCTGCGCGACATCGCGATCGACGCGGTCTTCATCGGCTCCTGCACCAACGGCCGCATCGAGGACCTGCGGGCCGCGGCGGACGTGCTGCGCGGCCGCCGGGTCGCCCCCGGCGTCGAGGTCTACCTCGTACCCGGCTCGGACACCGTCCGCGCCCAGGCGGTCGACGAGGGGCTGGAGGAGGCCTTCCGGGCCGCAGGGGTCCAACTGCGCACCTCCGGCTGCTCGTTGTGCGCCGCTGTCAACGAGGACCGGCTGCGCCCCGGCCAGCGCGCAGCCTCCACCAACAACCGCAACTTCGAGGGACGGCAGGGCAAGGGAGCCCGTACGCACGTCGTGTCCCCGGCGGTCGCCGCGGCCAGCGCGGTGGCCGGTCGCCTCGCGGCGCCCAAGGACCTGGACCAGAAGGGTCGGACCCAGTGATGGAGAAGTTCACCGTCCACACCGGACAGGGTGCCCCGCTGCGCGTCAGCGACGTGGACACCGACCAGATCATCCCCGTCCGCTTCCTCAGCCGCCTGACCAAACGGGGCTACGGCGAGGACCTGTTCGCCGACTGGCGCGAGGACCCGGACTTCGTGCTCAACCGCAGCCCGTACGACCGGGCCACCGTCCTCGTCGCCGGCACCGACTTCGGCACCGGTTCCTCGCGCGAGGGCGCCGTGTACGCGCTGGTCGACCACGGCTTCCGAGCCGTCATCGCCCCGCGCTTCGGAGACATCTTCACCGGCAACGCCTACCGCAACGGTCTGCTGCCCGTGGTCGTCCCCGTCCCGGCCGTGGAGGCCCTGTGGGAACTGCTGGACCGCGAGCCCGGCACCGCTGTCACCGTCGACCTCGAACAGTGCCGAGTCAGTGCGCCCGGCCTGGAGCCGGTGTCCTTCGAGGTACCGGAGGCCGACCGCCACCGGCTGCTGTCCGGGCTCGACGACATCGGCCTGACCATGCGGCACGACGAGGACATCGCCCGCTACGAGGCACGCCGCAGGCCGGCGCTGCCGACGACGGCGCGGCGCGCGGCCTCCTCGGCGTAGGGACAACGGGTGCGGGCCCGGCGCACCACCGCGCCGGGCCCACACCCGTCCCGCAAGGGCCGGTGGAACAGAAGGAACTAGCGGGGATCAGCAGGAAGTAGCTGGAATCAGAAGGGATCAGAAGGGATCAGAAGGGATCAGAAGGGATCAGAAGGGATCAGTAGATGTTCGCCGCCACGTCCGCGCCGTCCTCCCGGCCCGCGTTGATCTGCGCGCGCAGCGCGATCTCGTCGTACACGCGGACCTCCTTCACGATCCGGCCGTCCTGGATCGTGAACTGCGAGACACCGAGCACCGTGACCGGCTTGCCGGTCAGCGGGCCGAAGGCCGGGATGCCACGGTACGTGCCGTGCATCGTCCAGGTCACGGCGACCCGCAGACCCGCGTACCGCTCCGCGTGATGTGTCTGGACGTCCAGGACGGAGAAGCGGGCGTCGGGGAAGGGGCCGACCATGTCCAGCAGGTCGGCCTGGTAGCGCTCCGGGCGGATGACGGTGCGGTCGCCGATGGTGTGCAGGAAGAGGTCGCGCGCCATGTAGTCGTTGACCTTGTTGAGCTCGCGCTGCGACCAGACCCGCTCGATGAACTCGAGGACCATCTCGCACTCGGGACGGAAGTCGTCGGGGCGCGGACCGCTGACACCTTCCACGAGCACGTCCTTCGGCGGCTCCTCGGTCATCGACCCGGTGTAGCCCTGGAACTGGAGGCCGCGCGCGGCCTCGTCCGGGTCGATGCCGAGTTGCAGGCAGTCCGCCAGGTCGTCGCGCACCACCCACTCCTCGACCATGCGGCCGCGCCGGTAGAGGCAGTTGGCGACCGTGCGCTTGCGGACGCGGATGCTGCGGCCGTCCACGAGGTGCTCGTCGGCGGAGAAGACGAGGTGCGAGCTGAGGAACGCGTCGTTCCCGCGGGCCTCCCACACCACGTCCTCGGCCTGGCCGATGTGTCCCGGCACGGCGGCCATCCGCATCGTGCTGCCCTCGATCACGCCGTCGCGGCCGACGACCGTACCGAGGCTGGCGTGGACGATCGAGTCGGGCTCGTAGTTGTCGACGATGTGGGCGATGTCGCGCTCCACCCAGATGCGGTCGGTCACCTCGCGGATGAACTCGTCCGGGTCGTTGTAGGGCTCGTACGCGACGGGGTCAAGGGCCATGGTGCTTCTTCCGTTCCAGTGCGGTGTGAATGCGTATGTAGCGTTACTGATGTGTGGGGTCCCCGGCAAGGGGTGTCGGAGTGCGGGTTCAGGTCGTCTGCGGGGTGTCCTGGCGGGCGAACTTGTCCGCGCCCAGCTCGCTCCGGTACGTCTCCGTCATGAAGGCGGTGACGACGACGAGGGCCAGGACGGCGCCGGCGGCCAGGTAGGCCCACACGGCGTAGATCGTGTCGAAGGTGCTGACCAGCAGCGTCGCGACGAACGGGGTGATGCCCATGAAGATGGAGAACGAGCTGTTGTACGCGATGGCGCTGGCGCTGAACCGGGTGCGGGTGGAGAAGAGCTCGGCCGCGCAGACCGTGACGATGACGGTGAGGAAGAACTCCGGTACCAGGTAGATGAGTTGACTGACGATCGCGGCCGCGAAGGTGCCTCGTTCACCCACCCAGAACGCCAGCGGCACCAGCACGATGCAGGCCACGGCGCCGGAGATGAGCATCGGCTTGCGCCCGATCCGGTCGGAGAGCTTGCCGGCCAGCGGCAGGAACGGGATGAGGACCGCGATCGAGATGGCGTTGGAGGCGAGGCCCATCCAGCGCGGCAGGCCGAGGGTGTCCGTCAGGTACTGCGGATAGAACGTGACCCAGGTGTAGGACAGGATCGCGCACATGATGGAGATGCCGCAGTAGACCAGGATGGGCCGCCACTGCGACCGCAGGGCCTCGATCACCGGCGACTTGACGACATCGGCGCCGTCGTCGGTGGCCCGCACGAACTCCGGGCTCTCCGAGATGCGGCTGCGCATCCACAGGCCGACCAGGCTGAGCGGGATCGCCAGCAGGAACGGCATGCGCCAGCCCCACGAGTCCAGTGCGGGACCCTCGAAGACCCAGCTGGTCAGGGCCGCGACACCGGCACCCGCGAGCGTGCCCACGAAGCAGCTGTTGGAGGCGTACGAGGTGTAGTACGCGCGCCGGTTGGGTTCGGCCCACTCGACGATGAAGGCGACCGCGCCGACGTACTCGCCGCCGGAGACCACGCCCTGCACCACGCGCAGCATCAGCAGCAGGATCGGCGCCAGGATGCCGACCTGGTGGTACGTGGGGAGGACGGCGACGAGGGCGGTGGCGGCGCCCATCGCCACGAGGGTCCACAGCAGTGTCTTCCTGCGGCCCACCCGGTCGCCCCAGCGGCCCAGCAGTGTCCCGCCGAGCGGGCGGACCAGGCAGGCGATCGCGATGATCGCGTACGTGCCCAGCACCGCGACGGTCTTGTCGCTCTCGGGGAAGAACGCCGGGGCCATGATCGGGGCCATGTAGCCGTACAGGCCGTAGTCGAACTGCTCGACGAAGTTACCGATGCTGCCCGCGCCGATGGCTCGGCGAATCGCGCTCCGCTTCTCCGCCGTCTCGGGGGCGGACGCGGGGGCTGTGCGGGGTGGCGCTGCAGAGGACATGGCTGCTCCGATCGCGCGGCGGATGATGAGGGGTGCATGCAATGCATACGTATGAACTAGGCGTGAACATTAGAGTTCCGGGAGAGGGGCGTCAAGAGGTTGAGCGAGGCCGGAAGGAGGCGTTCCATGACTGGGGCGGAGGTCCTTCCGGTGTCACACATGTGAGGCCGCTTCAGTGGGCTTGTGCGGCCTCTGCGGGCCCCGTGGGCCGGGCGAGGGAGGCCATGGTGTCCATCAGCACCTGCGCCATGTTGAAGACGATCAGGCGGGCCCCGGACTCCTCCGCGGCCCGCGCCGCCGCGGCGTGCGGGACGATCGTCATCACGGCGCGGCCGTTCCCGGCGGTGGCCCGGTGTGCCGCCCGGACCAGGTCGTCGACGACCGTCTGCGCGGGGAAGCCGCAGTCCGCCGCCAGGTCGGCGGGGCCCACCAGGACCGCGTCCACACCCTCGGTGGCGGCGATCTCGCCGGCCGCGGCGCACGCGCGGCGTGTCTCGATCATCGGGACGACCAGCGTCTCGCGGGACGCCGCCACGTGCTGGGCCGCGGTGACCGTGCCGAACCGCCCCGACCTGCTGTACGTGGCGAAGCCCCGCTCGCCCCACGGCGGATAGTGGCTCGCGGCCACGGCCCGCCGGGCGTCCTCGGCGCCGTCCACGTGCGGGTGGATCAGCCCGGCCGCGCCCAGATCGAGGCAGCGCAGCGCCAGTGCGGGCTCGGCGGAGCCCACCCGTACCAGCACGTCGATGCCGTGGGCCTCGGCCGCCATGATGTGCTGCTGGAGCAGTGCCGTGTCCGCGGGTCCGTGCTCGCAGTCGATGACCACGAAGTCCAGACCGGCGACGCCCGCCATCTCCACCAGCGTCTCCGAGGGCAGCCGCAGCAGCGCGCCGCGCAGCGGATCGCCGTCCGCCAGACGCTGTTTGAGGCTGCGGCGCGGGGTGTGGGGAACGGTCATCGGGCCACCATCCCCGCCGACAGGTCGACATCGGCGCCGCACATGCCACGCATCCGCAGCATCGCGCTCACCGCCTCGCCGACCTCCTCCTCGGTCACCATCCGCCCGAGCGCGGCACGCGACACGAAGGCCTCCTCGGCCTCGGCGTAGCTGCTGCCCGTGCGCTCTGCCTCCAGGCGGAAATTGCGCTCCATTCGCGGCCCCGAAACCGGCCCGGGGGACAGGGAGTTGACCGTGATGCCCTGCGGTCCCACCTCGCCCGCCAACGTGGTCGTCAGGCCGATGACCGCCATCTTCGACGCGCAGTACGGGGTGCGCCGCAGCAGCGGTCGCTTGCCCGACACGGAGGCGAGGTTGATGACATCACCGGAGCCACGACGGGTCATCGCGGGGAGGAACGCCCGGCACATCAGGAACACGCCGCGCACATTGATGTCGAAGACCTCGTCCCAGTCGTCGGGCGAGATCTCGCTCAGCGGCGCCACGGGTCCTGCGATGCCCGCGTTGTTGACCAGGACAGATACCTCGTCGTCCGCGAGGGCCGAGGCGAGCGCCTCGACGTCCGCGGCCCGTGACACGTCGCAGACCTGGGGCTCGACCCCCGGTCCGAGTTCGTCGGCGGTGCGCTTGAGGGCGTCCCCGTCGCGGCCCGTGATCACCACGCGGGCGCCGTCGGCCAGCAGCGAGCGGGTGATGGCACGGCCCAGGCCGCTGCCGCCCCCGGTCACGAGCGCGGTCCGCCCGGCGAGGGGTGTCGTCGTGCGTTCGGTCGTCATGCGCCGGCCTCCTGTCGCGGGGCAGGGTGTTGGTGTTCTCGATGCATCAGGGCTCTCTCGACTCGCTTCTGGGTGGCACTTCTACGGGGCGGCGGTGGTGGCCTTACGTGGCGGTGGTGGCTCTACGGGGCGGTGGTGGCGGCCGCCGAGACGACGTCGCGCAGCGCCGCGTCCACGGCGTCCGGCCGCTGCCACGGCACGAGGTGTCCGGCGTCGGGCAGTTCGCGCAGGTCGGAGTGCGGCAGGGCGTCGGCGATGGCGCGGTGGAAGGCGGGCGGGCAGAGAGTGTCCCGGCCGCCCGAGAGGACGACGGAGGGGCAGCGCGCCGAGCGCAGCGCCGCGAACGCGTCCTCGCGGGTGGGCTGGGCGGCGAGCTGGGCGCGGGCGGCGTCGGGGCCCACGGCGCGGGCCATGCGCCGGTAGCGCTCGGCGTCCGCCGTCGACCAGCGGCGGTCGGGGAACATGTCCGGAAGCGTGCGCTCGACCACCTCCGCGAACCGGCCGTCGGCGACGAGAGTGTCCAACTTCCGCCAGGCGGCATGCTGTTCGGGCCGGGGTGCGGCGGCGTTCGTCGCCATCACACACAGCCCCGCCACCCGCTCGGGGGCCCGCCGCAGCGCCTCGAACCCGACGATGGCGCCCAGGCTCAGCCCGACGAGCACGAACGGCCCGTCCACCGCGGCCAGCACCTCGTCCGCGAGCGCGCCGACGTCCGGCCGCCGCAGCGCGACGTGGTGGACGGCATGGCCCTCGGGGAAGGTGACGTCCGACCACAGGCTCGCGTCGCAGAGCATGCCGGGGACCACGACCAGGGGCAGCGGCACGCCGGTCACCAGCGCCGCGCGGAACGGGGGAGCAGCGCGTACGGGGCGACGTACCCGTTGTGGTCCAGGCCGAGGCCCGCGTCGGCCGCCGCCTTGAGGACCTCCTCGTCCCATTCCAGACGGACCCGGCCGTCCCCGGAGTTGACCACCAGGAGGTCGCCCTCCTCCTCGCCGACGTTGCGCACCGTGCGCCAGGCGTCCTGCGGCACCGACAGCATGTCGCGCGGGCCCAGACGCACCGAGACCGGGTCGGTGCGGTTGAGGGTGACCTCCCACTCGCCGTTCTTGACGATCAGTGTCTGGGTCTCCCGCTGACGGTGCTGCGAGACACCCTGGCCGGGTTCGGCGCGCAGCCAGGCGACGTTGTGGCCGTGCGGGTTGAACACGCGCGGGTCCTGGTGCGGGTCCTCGGTCATGCCGTAGCCGATGACGCAGCTCAGGCGCGCGCCGCCGCCCGGCAGGGCGCTGTCGATGAAGGGGTGCTCGGACCACACGAGCTCGTCGGCGGCGGCGACCCGGCGCTTCATCTCCTCGGCGCTGTAGTGGCGCAGCCGGTCGATGTGCTCCTGCGCCATCGGTGTGACCCGCTCGGACTCCGGCGGGAGCTCGTCCCCTGCGACGGTGTCGACGAGCTGGTTGTCGGCGCTGAGGTACAGACCGTGCTCGGCCGCCTCGCGCAGGACCGAGGGGCCCCAGATGATGCCGCCGGTGCGGTCCATGCCGAGCACGGTGAACAGCCAGCCGTCGTCGGGGCCGGTGTTGGTGAAACCGCGGAAGATCCAGGTGGGCACGGACACGATGTCACCGGCCTTCAGCGGGAGCTCGCCCTCCGCGCCGTCGGCACCCCAGCGCAGCAGGTACTCGCCGGCGGTGCAGATGAACACCTCGGCCGTGTAGTGCAGGTGCAGGTTGTTGGTGATGCCGTGCGGCATGGCGGCGGCGCCGATGTTGTAGCCGTGCGGCAGCCGCAGGTTGACGTGCTGGCCGGAGGACTGCGAGACGCCCGGCCCGATCATGGCGTAGTTCTCCTTCCGGTCCGAGCCGGGGGTGCGGCAGTCGATGAAGGCCTGGTTGCAGGAGACGAAGTCGCTGCGGCGCACCGTGCGGCGCTCAAGGTCGGGTGTGGACACGACGACATCGGGCATGGGGGCTCCCTGGTGAACAAGTGGCAAGCATGATTGGAATACGTATGCATTCCTATGACAGGCTCCGGAGGTGTGGCCTGTCAAGAGGTGCGAAACGAATTTCCACACACCCGGCGGTGGAGTCGCGATCAAGGAATTGGCGATGGACATACGTATACGGAGCGGCGTACGTATACTGTCCGGACCGCGGAGCCGGGATCCGGGCGGTACGAGGCGTCGAGGAGGAGAGAGAGTCATGGCGATCACGAGTCACGACGTGGCGAAACTCGCGGGTGTCTCGCAGCCCACGGTGTCCCGCGCCCTGCGTGACGACCCCCGTGTCTCCCTGGCCACCCGCGAGAAGATCAAACGGGCCGCCCAGGCGCTCAACTACGTACCCAGCGAAGCGGGTCGCACGCTGTCCACCCGGTCCACCCACCGGGTCGGCGTCATCGTGACGGACATGACCAACCCGTTCTACCCGCATGTCGTCGCGCCGCTCCACGACGAACTGCAGCGGCTCGGCTACCGGATGATGCTGCTCACCGAGCGCTCCGACGAGGCCGTCGCCGAGGAGAAGCTGCTCGACCAGTCGCTCGACGGCGTCGTCCTCGCCACCGCCACCACCGACTCGCGGCTGCCCGCCCTGCTGGAGCGGCGCGGCATGCCCTACGTGTTCCTCAACCGGGACACCGGCCGGCCCGGCGACTTCGCCTCCGTCGTCGACAACGAAGGCGGCGGACGCCTCGTCGCACAGGAGCTGGTCGGGCTCGGTCACCGCCGCCTCGCAGGCATCTTCGGCGCGGCCAACACGACGACCGGCCGCGACCGCGAGCTGGGCTTCCGGCTGGCCCTGGCCGACGCCGGCATCGGACTGCCGGACGACCGCGTGGTGCGCGGCGCGTTCGAGTACGAGACCGGGTACGCGGCGCTGCCCTCCCTCCTCGACGCGGCGGAACCGCCCACCGCCGTCTTCTGTGGCAACGACGTGGTCGCGATCGGTGTGCTCAATGCCGCGATCGCGGCGGGCGTCAAGGTGCCCGACGACCTCACCGTCGTCGGCTTCGACGACCTGCCGATGGCGGCTTGGGAGGTGTTCCGGCTGACCACCGTCCGCCACGACCTGAGTGAACTCGCCTTTCAGGCCGCCCGGTTGCTGGCCCGCCGGATCGCCGGGGACATCGACGCCGACGGTGAACGCCTCGTCCTGCCGACCGAGTTCGTCCCGAGAGCCACCCACGCCAAGGCCCGCTGAACCCTCACGACCCGGAGGCCGCGCGGACGGGTTCGGCGGCGTCCGCGGGCGCTGCCCGGAGGCGCCGCTGCCGCACCACGCCCACGGTGGCGAGCACCGCGGCGAGGCCGAGCGAGAGCCACAACTCGAGCCGGTGGCCCGGCAGTACGGCCATCAGGACCAGCACCCCGGCGATGAACGCGATGGTGGCCAGCGTCAGATACGGGAAGCACCACATGCGTACGTCGGTCGGCCGCTCGCCCTTGCGGCGTACGGCGTACTGGGTCAGCGCGATGACCAGGTACATCATCAGCGCGATCGCCCCGCTGGAGGCGATGAGGTACGAGAACACGTCCGGCAGCAGATAGTTGGCGATCACCGCGGCGATGCCGACGACCGTGGAGGCGAGGACCGCGTTGCGGGGCACACCCTGCGGCGAGGTCCGGGCGAAGGCGGTCGGCGCGTCGCCGCGCCCGGCCAGCGAGAACAGCATCCGTGACGCCGTGTAGACGGCGGAGTTGAGGCAGCTGCACACGGCGACCACAAGGACCACGTCCATGATCCGGGCGGCGCCCGGGATGTTCATCCGGTCCAGGACCGCCTGATAGGACCCGGCCCCCAGATCGTCGGCGTTCCACGGCACGAGACACACCACGACGAGGATCGAGCCGAGGTAGAAGAGACCGAGGCGCCACACCACCGCGCGGATCGCCTTCTTGATGTTCTTGCGCGGCTCCTCCGACTCGGCGGCCGCGATGGTGACGATCTCGCTGCCCTGGAAGCTGAACATCGCGGTCAGCAGACCGGCCAGGATCGCGGTGACACCTTGAGGGGCGAAGCCGCCGTGGCTCCACAGGTTCGAGACACCATGGGTGTCGGAGCCGGGCAGTACACCGAGGATCGCGAGCGCCCCGAGGACCAGGAACGCCACGATCGCGACGACCTTGATCAGCGAGAACCAGTACTCGAACTCCCCGTAATTGCGCACCGCCAGCAGATTGCTCCCGGTCAGCACAAGGATCACCGCGAGGGCCGGAATCCAGCTCGGGATCGAGGTGAGCCCCGCGATGACCTCCCCTGCGGCGATGGCCTCGATGGGGATGACCAGGATGTAGAACCACCAGTACAGATACCCGATGGAGAACCCGGCCCAGCGGCCGAGCGCCCGGTCCGCGTACGTGGAGAAGGAGCCCGTGTCGGGGTTGGCGACGGCCATCTCGCCGAGCATCTGCATGACGAGCACCACCAGGGCGGCCGCCAGCAGGAACGAGACGATGACGGCCGGGCCCGCGGTGGCCACGGCGGCCGACGAGCCGACGAACAGGCCGGCGCCGATCACCCCGCCGATGGAGATCATCGTGATCTGGCGGCCCTTCAGGCCCTGGGTGAGCGTCGCGCCCGCAGCGGGGGCCTGCTCAGGACGTGGGTGGTGCATATGAGGATCCTTGGCTCGCGGACGAGGTGGGAGCCGCGCCGCGCCTGACTGGCACGCAGGGTCCCGACGGGGCGGGGGATGGGCCGGGGGCGAACCGCCGATGACGGCTCCGCCCCCGGACCGGCGATGGCAGGAGCGGTCAGAGCTGCTCGCGCAGCGCGGCAGGCACGTCGTCGAACGCGCCCGAGGTGCGGCCGATCTCGTCGATGCGCAGCGTCGCCGTCGCGCCGTGGGCCGCCAGGCCCTCGAAGGCGGAGATCCGCTCGACGGCCGGAGCGAGCGCCGCCGTGCCCTCCTTCGCGGCCCGCTGGTACGTCAGCGGCTTCAGGAAGCGGGACACCGACAGGCCGGCGTTGTACCGCGCGGTCTTGCCCGTCGGCAGCACGTGGTTGGTGCCGGCGATGCCCTTGTCGGAGTACGCGACGGTGGACCAGGGCCCGATGAACAGCGAGCCGTAGTTGGTGAGGTTTTCCAGGTAGAAGTCGTCGTCCTCGGTGTGCACCTCGAGGTGCTCGGGCGCGATGACGTCCGCGACGGCGACGGCGGCGTCCCGGTCCTCCGCCACGATGACCGAGCCGAAGTCGCGCCAGGCCGGTCCGGCGATGTCACGGGTGGCGAGGGTGGCGAGCTGCCGCTCCATCTCCGCGACGACGGCCTGCCCGATCCGCTCGGACGTGGTGATCAGCGCGGCGGGGGAGTTGGGGCCGTGCTCGGCCTGGCCCAGCAGGTCGGCCGCCACCCACACCGGGTCGGCGCTCTCGTCGGCGATCACCGCGACCTCGGAGGGGCCGGCGAGCAGGTCGATGCCGACCTGGCCGAACAACTGCCGCTTGGCCTCGGTGACGAACGCGTTGCCCGCGCCGACCAGCATGTCCACCGGCGCCTCGCCCAGCAGACCGAAGGCCATCGCGCCGAGCGCCTGCACACCACCGAGGGCGAACACCCGGTCCGCGCGGGACAGGTAGGCGCCGTACAGCACCGCGGGGTGGGCGCCGTGCTCGCCCGACGGCGGGGTGCAGGCCACGACCGTGGGCACACCGGCCGTCTTGGCGACGTTGACCGTCATGAACGCGCTGGCGAGCAGCGGGAACCGGCCGGCCGGGAGGTAGGCGCCGACACGGGAGACCGGCACGTACCGCTGGCCGCCGCGCACACCGGGGGCGAGTTCGATCTCGAAGTCCGTCAGGTGCTCGCGCTGCGCGGCGGCGAACCGGTGGGTGCGCTCGTAGCCCATCTCCAGGGCGGTGCGGACGTCCGGCGGAAGGGCGTCGCCGGACTTCTTCAACTCGGTGGCGGAGACCTCCAGTTCACCGGACCAGCCGTCCAGCTCCTGGGCGTAGGAGCGCACCGCGTCCATGCCCTTGTGCTCGATCTCCGTGAGCATCTCGGAGACGCGCTCGACCACCTTCGGGTCGCGCTGGGCGGGCGGTCCGTCGACGGACGGCTTCTTGAGCCACTCGAGGGGAGGGAGGGCCTGGGTTTCGTCGTGCGTGATCTGCATGGCGAGGACGCTAGACGGACCGCTGTCACAGGACTAGAGGGGCGAGTCCTGTCGTATCCACAGGGTTTCCCTGTGGTGTGTCGGGGCGGCCCCGCTCACAGGCCGCGTGCGACGCGAATTTCGCGCAGGGTGTCCTCGGCGATGCGGGCCAGTTCGCGGGTGGCGCGGGACAGGGGGTGTCCCCGGCGACGTACCAGCGCGATGGTGTCGTAGAGGGGGTCGGCGAAGGAGGCCGTGTGCAGCCCCGCCGGGAACGCCGGGCTGTCGACCACGGCGCGGCTGGCGATCGTGTCGCCGACCCCGGTGGTCGCCAACTTCAGGGCCGCTTCCACGTGTTCGAGCTCGATGAGCGGGTCGACGCGGACGCCCGCGTACTGGGCGCGCTCGGCGAGCTGCCGCCGCGTCGGGTCCTGCCAGCCGTAGTGGGCGTCGTACAGAACGAGGGGGGCCCGCGCGAAGTCCTCGATGGTGAGGGGTGTGCGCGTGCGTTCCTCGCTGGCGCTGACGTAGTACACCTCGTCGCGCAGCAGCGGTGTCACCTGGAGCTCTTCGTCGTCGATGGGAAGCACGACGAGTCCCGCCTCGATGCGTCCAGCGGCCACGGCGGCGGCGGTCTCGGCGGAGTTCTGCCCCACGAGCCGCACCCGCACCGACGGATAGCGGGCGTGGAACAGCTGCACCAGGTTGGACAGCAGGTAGTAGTCCGCGTTGCGCAGGACTCCGAAGGTGGCGGTGCCACCGCCGAGCGAACCGAGGGAGTGCACGGCCCGGGTGCCGCTGTCGGCGGCCGCCACGGACTGCTGGGCGTAGGGCAGCAGCTCCTGTCCCGCCGAGGTCAGCGCGAGGGTGCGGCTGCCGCGCACGAACAGCTCGGCGTCGAGTTCCGCCTCCAGTCGGCGGACCAGTTCGGAGGCGGATGCCTGGGCGATGTCCATGGCCCGCGCCGCCGCGGTGAACGACCCGAGCCGCTCCGCTTCGACGAAGGCCCTCAGCTGGTTGAGGGTCATGCGGCCACAGGCTAGCCCTGTGCCTGCCGCAGGAAACAGGGGGGTTGTCCCATGGTGTGTCGGCTGATTGGCTCGTGCTCGTGCGGACCCCACACACCACCCCAGCCTCCCCGGAAGGTGCCACCCGCCGATGACCAGCCGCCCCCTGCCGATCTGCCTCGTCCAGTCGGCCGCGCATCAGCACGACGCGGACGGTGTCCTGGACGCGTTCGTGGCGGACGTACGCCGTGTCACCCGCGCCCACCCCGGCGCCCGGCTGCTGGCCTACCCGGAGCTGCACCTGTGCGGCCACCGGCCGGACGAGGACCCCGAGACGGTCATGACGACGGCCGCCGAGCCACTGGACGGCCCGCGCGGCGCCCGCCTGGCGGACCTCGCGCGCGAGACGGGTGTGTGGCTGGCCCCCGGCAGTGTCTACGAACGCGGTGACGACGGCCTGATCTACAACACGGCACCCGTGTACTCGCCCGAGGGCGAACGTGTCGCCGCGTACCGGAAGATCTTCCCCTGGCGCCCCTACGAGACGACGGCGTCCGGCACGGAGTTCGTCGTCTTCGACATGCCCGGGTACGGGCGCGTGGGCCTGTCCATCTGCTACGACGCCTGGTTCCCGGAGGTCACCCGACACCTCGCCTGGCAGGGCGCGGACCTGGTCCTCAACCTCGTGCGCACACCGACCGTCGACCGCGCCCAGGAGCTCGTCCTGGCCCGCGCCAACGCGATCGTGAACCAGGTCGCCATGGCCAGTGTCAACGCCGCGCAGCCCGACGGAATCGGCCGCAGCGTGGTCGTCGACCCCGAGGGCCGGGTGCGCGCGGAGGCCGAGTCCGCGACGGACCAGCTCGTCACGGACGTCCTCGACCTGGGCGAGGCCCGCCGGGTGCGTACGCACGGCACGGCGGGGCTGACGCGGGTGTGGGACCCGTTCACCGCCGGGCAGCCGCCGCTCGAACTCCCGTTGTACGCGGGCCGGATGGACCCGAAGCGGTGGGGCGAGGCGCTTGCGCCCCGGCAACTTTGACCGCAGGTGGGACGCGAGTCCCGTCGACGTGACGCTGTCCGTCCTGGCCGCGTGGAAGGTGCTGGACGGCGAGATCCAGCGGCTCACGAAGCAGCCGGCGGCGACCGCCGGCTCCTACGGCGCGAGTTACGAGCAGTTGGGAACCGTCTGGGGCATCACCCGGCAGGGTGCCCGCAAGAAGTGGCCCGATGCCGTGAGTCGCCCCTCGTCCACGGCGTCCGGCACCAGCACGCTCGCGCTGTTCGGAGGGACTGCCGAGCTGGCCCAGTCGCCCTCCGGTGGTTGGGGCTGGACCGGCCGCGGCGCGGACGGGGCGTCCGGCACGGCTCCCGATGGGGCGCCGTACGCGACCGTGGAGGAGGCCGCGGCCCACGCGGGCGCGTTCCTCAAGGAACACGCCCGCGGTATCAGCGGTCAGTAGCGGTCTCGCCGCGGTCGGCGGGGGCCGGGTCGGTCGGTTGGCCTAGTTGCGCCGCACCACGGCATCAATCCGCCCCGCTCTCACCCCTGTTGACCCTCGTCCCCCACCGACTCCCGCAGCCGCGCACTCGCCATCCGCATGTGTTCCGCCATGGCCCGGTCCGCCCCCTCGGGGTCGCGGTCGCGGATGGCCTTGAGGACCGCGTCGTGTTCGCACAGGGTGCCGCTGACGGTGCCCTCGATGTCGCTGACCCGTTCCATCCAGACCTGGAGCAGCGCGCGGATGCTGTGCAGGATGTCGCTCAGGACGGTGTTCTGGGCGATGCTCGCGCACTCCAGGTGGAAGGCGATGTCGGCGTCGATGAACGCCTTCACGTCGCTGCCCGCCTCCTGCATGTGCCGCAGGTGCTCCTCCAGGCGTGCCACGTCCTCGTCGCTCGCGCGTTCCGCCGCGAGGCGTGCCGAGACGCCCTCCATGTAGGTGCGCACCTCGACCAGGTCCCGGGTGCGGCGCTGGCCCAGCATCAGGCCCCAGTTGATGGCACGCGGCAGGAACTCCGAGGTGCCCTCGCGCACGTACGAGCCGGAGCCAGGGCGGATCTCGATGATGCCGAGGACGTCGAGCGCGGACAGGGCGCCGCGCACGCTGGAGCGCGCGACCCCGAGGGCCTCCGCGAGCTGACGCTCGGCGGGCAGCCGGGTGCCGGGCTTGATGTTCCCCGCGGAGAGGTGGTCGAGCAGGCGCTTGGCGACCTCGCTGACCGAGGACTCGCGTACGACGGGGCGCAGCAGTTGGGCGAGGTCGGTCTCGGGCGCGGCGGCGTCGGAGGGCTGGTTGGTCACGGTCACCAGTAGACCAGACGGGTCGTCCGGGGCCTCTCACGGCCGCGCGCGACGCCCTTCCGTGCCCCGTTTTGTCAAGGGTTCAGCCATGAGCAACAAGTGCGACGCTCGCCACATTGGTAAATTGGTGACCAATTTGAGGATCGGGTCTAGCGTGAACCGCAGATCGGCCCGACCTGAGCGGCCAGCCAGCTGCTGCAGCGCCCTCGCCCCTCGTGCCGAGCGTGACCCAAGTCCGGACAGAGCTGTCCGGCGAGCCGAGGAGTCGCCATGCCTGCCACCGCCGCGCCGCCCGTGAAGGCGACGAGGTCGGCCGTCGAGAAGTCGGCCATCAAGAAGATCTCGATCCGCCTGGTCCCCTTCGTGGCCCTGATGTTCTTCGTGAACTATCTGGACCGCACCGCGGTGTCCTTCGCCGAGCCGAACGGGATGGGGGACGACCTGGCGCTCACCGCGGCCCAGTTCGGCTTCGCCTCCGGGATCTTCTTCGTCGGTTACATCGTGCTCGAGGTCCCCAGCAACATGGCGCTGCACCGCTTCGGCGCCCGTCGCTGGCTGGCCCGGATCATGGTGACCTGGGGCATCGTCTCGCTCCTCTTCACCTGGGTGGACAGCAGCGGGGGCCTCTACACACTGCGCTTCCTGCTGGGTGTCGCGGAGGCCGGGTTCTTCCCCGGCGCGATCCTCTTCCTCAGCCAGTGGGTGCCCAGCCGCCACCGCACCAAGGTGCTCGGCCTCTTCTACCTCGCACAGCCGCTGACCACGGTCTTCGGCGCCCCGCTCGCGGGCTGGCTGATCGGCCACCACGGTCTGTTCGGCCTCGAGGGCTGGCGCGTGATGTTCCTGTTCGTGTCGATCCCGGCGATCGTGCTGGGCGTCGTCGCCTGGTTCTACCTGATCGACCGCCCCGCCGACGCCAAGTGGCTCACCACCGAGGAGCGTGACTGGCTCACGAAGGAGCTGGCGGCCGAGAACGAGCAGAAGACCGGCCACGAGGGCAAGCACGCCAAGGGCGACCTGAAGGCGGCGTTCACCAACGGCCGCGTCTGGGTCCTGGCCGTCGTCTACTTCGGCTTCGTCTACGGCCTGTACGCGCTCGCCTTCTTCCTGCCGACCATCATCGACGGCTTCCAGGAGCAGTACGACACCACGTTCAGCGTCATGGACAAGGCGTGGATCACGGCGATCCCGTACCTGCCCGCCGCGATCGTCCTCTTCTTCTGGAGCCGGCACGCCACCAAGCACGGCACGCGTACCTGGCACGTCGCCGGACCCGCGATCGTCGGAGGCATCTCCATCCCGCTGGCCCTCTACATGGGCTCGCCGACCGCCACCGTCGCCGTCATCACCGTGACCGCCTGCGCCATCTTCGCCGCGCTTCCCGTGTTCTGGGCCGTGCCCTCCCGCTTCCTGACCGGGGCGGCCGCCGCGGCCGGCATCGCGCTCATCAACACCGCGGGCAACATCGCCGGCTTCGCCTCCAGCTACATCACCGGCTGGCTCAAGGGCTTGACGGGCGACTACTACGTGCCGCTCTACCTCGTCGGACTCTTCATGCTGTTGTCCGCCGTGCTGATGGTCCTGCTCGCCCGCCGCGCGCCCACCAGCACCTCGTCCCTCCCGGAGAACCAGCGATGACCCGCCTCCACAACGACCCCGCCGCCTTCGCCGACGAGGCGCTCGAAGGCTTCGCCGCCGCCCACCGCCGCTGGGTGCGCCCCGTCACCGGCGGCGTGGTCCGTGCCACCGCCAAGACCCCCGGCCAGGTCGCCGTCGTCATCGGCGGCGGGTCCGGCCACTACCCGGCCTTCTCCGGCCTGGTCGGCCAGGGCCTGGCGCACGGGGCGGCCGTCGGCAACGTCTTCGCCTCGCCCTCCGCCCAGCAGATCCGCAGTGTCGCCAAGGCGGCGCACGCGGGCGGCGGTGTGCTGCTCATGTACGGCAACTACGCGGGAGACGTCCTGCACTTCGGGCAGGCCGCCGAGCGGCTGACCGGCGAGGGCATACCCACGCACACCTTCGCTGTCACCGACGACATATCCAGCGCGGGCCCCGACGAGGCCCACAAGCGGCGCGGCATCGCCGGTGACCTGCCCGTCTTCAAGGCGGCCTCGGCCGCCGCCGAACAGGGCCGCTCCCTCGACGAGGTCACGCGGATCGCCGCCCACGCGAACGACCGCACCCGCTCCTTCGGCATCGCCTTCTCCGGCTGTACGCTCCCGGGCGCCGACCGCCCGCTGTTCACGGTCCCCGACGGCCGGATGGCCGTCGGCCTCGGCATCCACGGCGAACCCGGCATCGGCGAGGAGGCCGTCCCCACCGCCGACGAGGCCGCCGAACTGCTCGTCGCCACCCTCCTCAAGGAACTCCCGGACGGCATCGGGACGCCGGACGGACAGCGCGCCGCGGTGATCCTCAACGGCCTGGGCTCCGTGAAGTACGAGGAGCTGTTCGTCGTCTACCGCAGGGTCGCCCAGCTCCTCGACGAGGCCGGTGTGACGGCCGTCGACCCCGAGGTCGGCGAGCTCGTCACCAGCTTCGACATGGCCGGCGTCTCCCTCACCCTGACGTGGCTCGACGACACCCTCGAAGCCCTGTGGACCGCCCCGGCCGACACCCCCGCGTACCGCAAGGGATCCGTCCCCGAGGCGGCCGCCGCGGACGAGGAGTCGTACGAGACCGAGGGCGCCCCCGAGGCCTACACGGCGAGCGAGGCCTCCCGGCAGGCCGCGGCGACCGCGCTCGACGCGCTGGGCCGCCTCAAGGACACCGTCGACGCGCACGCCGACGAACTCGGCCGCATCGACGCCGTCGCCGGCGACGGCGACCACGGAATCGGCATGCGGCGCGGCTCCACCGGCGCCTACGAAGCCGCCCTGGAAGCACGTGCGTTGGGCGCCGGAGCCGGTTCGCTGCTGACCGCCGCGGGCGACGCCTGGGCCGACAAGGCGGGCGGCACCTCCGGCGCCCTGTGGGGCATCGTCCTGCGCGCCCTCGGCGACGCGCTCGGCGACACCGAACGGCCGACCCCGGCGTCCGTCGCCCACGGAGTCCTGGAGGCGTCCGCCGGCGTCCGCAGGACCGGCGGCGCCGAGGTCGGCGACAAGACCATGGTCGACGTCCTCGTGCCCTTCGCCGAGACGCTCGGCCAACAGATCGACACCGGCGCCGAGTTGGCCGCCGCGTGGGACACCGCCGCCACAGCCGCCGAACGCGCCGCGCGCGACACCGCACACCTGCTGCCGAGGATGGGCCGCGCCCGCCCGCACGCCGAGAAGTCCCTGGGCACACCCGACGCGGGTGCCCACTCCCTCGCCCTGATCGTCCGCGCCGTCCACGGCGCGCTCGCCACCTGCCAGTAACTCCCTTCTAAGGAAAAGCGACATGAGTGAGAAGCTGCGGATCGTCGTCGGCTGCGACGACGCCGGATTCCAGTACAAGGAGGCGCTGAAGCGGGACCTCCGGGCGAGCGACCTGGTCGAGTCCGTGACCGACGTGGGCGTGGACGCCGAAGGCCACACCGCCTACCCGACCATCGCCATCGAGGCCGCCGAGCGCGTCGCCCGCGGTGAGGCCGACCGGGCACTGCTGATCTGCGGCACGGGACTCGGCGTGGCCATCGCCGCCAACAAGGTCAAGGGCATCCGCGCCGTCACCGCCCACGACTCCTTCTCCGTCGAGCGCGCGATCCTCTCCAACAACGCCCAGGTCCTCACCTTCGGCCAGCGCGTCGTCGGTCTCGAACTGGCCCGCCGCCTCGCCGCCGAGTGGCTCACCTACCGCTTCGACGAACAGTCCGCGTCCGCCGCGAAGGTCCAGCTGATGTGTGACTACGAGGCCGCCTGATGAACGCCCCCGTCCTGCTCGGGGTGAGCCTGAAGATGTACTTCGGCCACCACGAGACCCTCAACTGGTCCCGCCGCGTCGTGCGGTTGGCGGACCGGCACCCCGCCGTCACCAGCGGCAAGGCGCGCCTGTTCGTGCTGCCCGCGTTCCCGGCGATCGTGCCGGTGGCAGGCATCCTCGCGCGCGGCGCCGTCGACGTCGGCGCGCAGGACATCGCCACCGAGGACGTGGGCGCGTACACCGGCGAGGTGTCCGGTGCCTTCCTCAAGGAGATCGGCTGCCGCTACGCCGAGGTCGGACACGCCGAGCGCCGCCGCCTGTACGGGGAGGGTGACACGGTCGTCGCCGCGAAGACCGCGGCCGCGCTGCGCAACGGGCTCACCCCGGTCCTGTGCGTGGGCGAACTCGACCCCGTGGAGCCGGCGGAGGCCGCGCGCCGCACCGTCGCCGAAGCCGCCCGCCTGCTGTACGGCCTCGAAGGCCCGGTCGTCCTCGCCTACGAGCCGCAGTGGGCCATCGGCGCGCCCGAGCCGGCCTCGCCCGAGCACATCACCACGGTGTGCGCGGCCCTGGGGGAGTGGCTGAACTCCCGCCCCGAGCAAGCCGGTTCCACCGTGATCTACGGCGGCAGCGCGGGCCCCGGCCTGCTCACCCGCCTCGGCGGCTCCGTCGGCGGCCTCTTCCTCGGCCGCTTCGCACACGACCCGGAGGCCGTCGCCCGCATCCTCGACGAGATCGAGCCCGCAGACACCCCCGACGCCCGCGCGGAGGTGGCCTGACATGGCGTACGGCATCAGCACCTACGCGTACTTCTGGCGCATCTCCTCGCGTGCGCCGCGGCCGATGACGGCCCTGGACATGCTCCGGGACATCCACCGGCTCGGCGGCCAGGTCTTCCAGATCTGCGACTACGCGCCCATCGAGACGTACGACGACGCGCAGCTCGCCGAGCTGAAGGCGGCCGCCGCCGACCTCGGTGTCACCCTCGAACTCGGCACCCGCGGCATCGGCCCGGACCACCTGGACCGCTACCTCCGCATCGCGGAGCGGCTCGGTGTCACCTTCGTGCGCTCCATGCTGCACACCGCCGACCACAAGCCCGGTGTCGAAGAGTCGGTCGCTCTGTTGAAGCAGGTCATCGGCCGGTACGAGGAGCAGGGCGTCACCCTCGGCCTGGAGACCTACGAGCAGGTCGCCACCGCCGACCTCGTCGACGTCGTCCGTGCCGTCGACAGCCCACGCCTGGGTATCGTCGTCGACCCCGGCAACTGCGTCGCCCGCCTGGAACACCCGTCCCGGGTCGTCGAGTTGACCGCACCGTACGTGGTGAACATCCACGTCAAGGACTTCGCGTTTAGTCGCAGGGACGGCTGGGTGGGCTTCACCTACGCGGGCGCCCCGCTCGGCACCGGTCTCCTCGACTACGCGTCGATGATCGCCGCCGTACGGGAGCACGCCCCGGACCCCGCGTCCGTCAACCAGATCGTGGAGCACTGGCTCCCGTGGCAGGACGGTGGCTTCGATGTCACCGCCGAGCTCGAACACCAGTGGACCGAGCACAGCATCAGCACACTCCTGAAGGGCGAATGAACATGGCCGCCGAGAACAAGACCGTTGCCGTCATCGGGGCCGCCGGCAAGATGGGCCAGCGTGTCTCCAACAACCTGGTCGAGAGCGACTTCACCGTCCTCTTCTCCGAGAATTCCCCCAAGGGCCAGGAGCTGATCCGCTCGCTCGGCCGCGAGCTGACCGACTCCGAGACCGCCGCCCAGCAGGCCGACGTGCTGATCCTGGCCGTCCCGGACATCGTCCTCGGCAAGGTCTCCGAGCAGCTCGTCCCGCTCCTGAAGCCGGGCGCCGTCGTCCTCACCCTCGACCCGGCCGCCGCGTACGCGGGCCTGCTCCACCCCCGCGCCGACGTGCACTACGTGTGCGCGCACCCCTGCCACCCGTCCGTCTTCCTCCAGCGCAAGACGCAGGCCGAGCTCGACGACACCTTCGGTGGCATCGCCGCCCCGCAGGAGGTCGTCGCCGCGTACGAGGGCGGCGACGAGGACAAGCAGCAGCTCGCCGAGTCCGTCATCCGCGTCATGTACGCGCCGGTCGTCGACGTCCACTGGGTCACCGTCAAGCAGCTCGCCGTCCTGGAGCCGACCCTCGTCGAGACCATCGCCTGCATGGTCGGCGCCCTGCTCAACGAGGCGCTGCACGAGACCGTGCACACCGTCGGCGTCCCGGAGAAGGCGGCGCGCGCAATGCTCCTCGGACACACCCAGGTCGCCCTCGCCAACACCCTCAAGGGCGACAACCCGTTCTCCGACGCCTGCCTGATCGCCATGGACTACGGCCGTGACTCCATCGTCAAGGACGACTGGAAGAAGGTCTTCGACGACGGCGAGCTCGACAAGGTCATCACGAAGATGCTGAAGATCAAGGAGATCCGCCGCTGACGTCCGGCGGACACAACCCCTCGGTCAGGCCCCCGCCCGGAACGCCCCCGGTGTCACCCCGGTCCGCAGCCGGAAGAACTTCGTGAAGTCACTGGGGTCGTCGAACCCGAGCCGCCCCGCCACCTCCTTCGCCGACAGGCCGCTGTGCCAGAGCAGCCGCTTCGCCTCCAGGAGGACCCGGTCGTCGACGTATTGCTTCGCGGTGCGTCCGGTCGCGGCGAGGGCGGCCCGGGTCAGCGTGCGGGGGCTGTAGCCGAGGGCCGCCGCGTAGTCCTCGACGCGGCGGGTCACCGCGTGGTCGCGCTCCACGGCCGCGTGGAACCGGTGGAAGGTGTCACGGGACGCGGCCGGCGCCTGGTCGTCGCGCACCGCCGCGAGGCGCATCACCAGCACCGAGAGCAGCGCCCGCAGCACCTCGGCATGGCTGCCCAGCGGGAGCGAGGACATCGCCCCGTACTCGTACGTGAGGTGCTCCACCGCCCGCCGCACCGACTCCGCGTCCGGGCCGCGCGGGGTCAGCGGGACCTGTTCGTACGGCGGATCCATGTGTGCCGCCGAGACGATCGCCGGGGGCAGGAAACCGGCCTTGAACAGCACGATCACGCCGTCCGCCGACGCCAGGTCCGGGCCGAAGCGCTGCACCTGCCCCGGCCGGATCCACAGCCAGGACCCCGGGCGCAGCTCGTACTCGACGAAGTCCACGGCCACCCGCAGCGGGCGCGCGCGGGCTCCGATCAACTGGTGGAAGACGGGCCGCAGCGGCGCGTACGGGTCGTTGCCGTGCCGCAGCGAGCGGTCGTGCAGGTCGGCCAGCTCCGCCACCTCGACACCCGTCGGCGCCCCCACGGTCGGCGTGTACGCGAGATCCCGGACTTCCAGGCGTTCCTGTCTGATTTTCCCCATCGTGAGTCCCGAGCGTACCGCTGCCGCCCTCTCCGCGCCGCCTAGCGTGAAAGCACAGGTCAGCGACGTGTGAGGAGTGTCCTGTGCGATTGGTCGTGGGAATGACGGGAGCGACGGGTGCTCCGTTCGGTGTCCGGCTCCTTGAGTGTCTGCGCGAGCTGCCGGACGTGGAGACACATCTGGTGCTCTCCCGCTGGGCGCGCACCACGATCGAGCTGGAGACCGGCCTGTCGGCGGCCGAGGTGTCGGCGCTCGCCGACGTGACACACCATCCCGACGACCAGGGCGCCACCATCTCCTCCGGGTCCTTCCGCACCGACGGCATGGTCATCGTGCCGTGCTCGATGAAGACGCTCGCGGGCATCAGCGCCGGTTACGCCGACGGGCTCGTGGCGCGCGCCGCGGACGTCGTCCTCAAGGAGCGGCGCAAGCTCGTCCTCGTCCCGCGCGAGACACCTCTGAGCGAGATCCATCTGCGCAACATGCTCGAACTCGCCCGCATGGGCGTGCAGTTGGTGCCGCCCATGCCCGCCTTCTACAACAACCCGCGCACCGTCGACGACATCGTCGACCACATCGTGGCCCGGGTCCTCGACCAGTTCGACCTGCCCGCCCCGGCCGCCGAGCGCTGGGCGGGCATGCGCGCCGCCCGCGCGGCCCGCGCCGCCGAGGCCACAACTTCCGTACCGCACGAAGGAGTTCACCACCATGCCCTATGACGATCTGCGGAGCTTCCTCGGCACCCTGGAGAAGGAGGGGCAGCTGCTGCGCATCTCCGACGAGGTGCTGCCCGAGCCCGACCTCGCTGCGGCCGCCAACGCGACGGGCCGCATCGGCGAGAACGCCCCCGCCCTGCACTTCGACAACGTCAAGGGTTTCACCGACGCCCGGATCGCCCTGAACGTGCACGGCTCCTGGGCCAACCACGCCCTCGCGCTCGGACTGCCGAAGAACACGCCGGTCAAGGACCAGGTCGAGGAGTTCGCACGGCGCTGGGACGCCTTCCCCGTCGCCCCCGAACGCCGCGAGGACGCGCCCTGGCGCGAGAACACCCAGGAGGGTGCGGACGTCGACCTCTTCTCCGTCCTGCCCCTCTTCCGCCTCAACGACGGCGACGGCGGCTTCTACCTCGACAAGGCCGCCGTGGTCTCCCGCGACCCCGAGGACCCGGAGAACTTCGGCAAGCAGAACGTCGGCACGTACCGCATCGAGGTCATCGGCGCCAACCGCCTCGCCTTCCAGCCCGTCCCGATGCACGACGTCGCCCAGCACCTGCGCAAGGCCGAGGAGGTCGGCGAGGACCTGCCCATCGCCATCACCCTCGGCAACGACCCCGTGATGGCGATCGTCGCCGGCATGCCGATGGCGTACGACCAGAGCGAGTACGAGATGGCGGGCGCGCTGCGCGGTGCCCCCGCCCCGATCGCCACCGCGCCGCTCACCGGCTTCGACGTGCCGTGGGGCAGCGAGGTCGTCATCGAGGGTGTCATCGAGTCGCGCAAGCGGCAGATCGAGGGCCCGTTCGGCGAGTTCACCGGCCACTACTCCGGCGGCCGCCGCATGCCCGTCATCCGCGTCGACCGCGTCTCGTACCGCACGAACCCGGTCTTCGAGTCCCTCTACCTCGGCATGCCGTGGACCGAGTGCGACTACCTCGTCGGGCCCAACACCTGTGTGCCGCTCCTCAAGCAGCTGCGCGCGGAGTTCCCCGAGGTGCAGGCCGTCAACGCGATGTACACGCACGGCCTGATGGTGATCATCTCGACGAAGAAGCGGTACGGGGGCTTCGCCAAGGCCGTCGGCATGCGCGCCATGACGACACCGCACGGGCTCGGCTACGTGGCCCAGGTGATCGTCGTCGACGAGGACGTGGACCCGTTCAACCTGCCGCAGGTCATGTGGGCGATGTCGGCGAAGGTCAACCCGAAGGACGACGTCGTCGTCATCCCGAACCTGTCCGTCCTCGAACTCGCGCCCGCCGCCCAGCCCGCCGGCATCACCAGCAAGATGATCATCGACGCGACGACCCCGGTGGCCCCGGACGTCCGCGGCAACTTCTCCACGCCCGCCAAGGACCTGCCCGAGACGGCCGAGTGGGCGAAGCGGCTCCAGGACATGATCGCCGCCCGCTGACACCCGTCGCATCCCTCCTGAAAGGTCAACACCCATGAACGACAAGCTGGTTGACGGGGCCGAGTGCCCCCGCTGCCCCGCCGACACCGTCACCCGACTCGCCACGTCCCCCGTCCCCGGGGTGTGGGACGTGCTCCAGTGCACCCGCTGCCTCTACACGTGGCGCACGAGCGAACCCGACCGCCGCACCCGGCGCGACGCCTACCCCGAGGCCTTCAAGCTGACGGACGCCGACATCGAGAACGCGATCGAGGTCCCGGCGGTGCCGCCGCTGCGCGTTTGACCTTGACACGGTGACAAGGTCTTCACTGCTCGCCGAGGAGGTGGTCTCGATGACGATCACTGGGCAGGACACGGAGACCTCGCGCGCGCTGCGGGGGCTTGAGGACGGGGACGTATCGGTGCGGCTGCGGGCCGCGCTGGCGATCGGCTCGGCGCCCGACCCGCGCTGCGTCGGCAGGCTGGTCGAGCGGTGCGCGGTCGAGCCGGAGTTCTACGTCCGCGACATGCTGACCTGGGCACTCACCCGGCACCCGGTGGACCTGACACTGCCCGCGGTGCTCCGCGAGGTGCGGTCCGAGCGGGCGCAGGCGCGGAGCCAGGCGCTGCACACCCTCTCCAAGCTCGGGGACCGGAGCGCATGGCCCGTGATCACGCGGGAGCTGCTGGCCGACCCCGACGACGAGGTCGCGCGGAGCGCCTGGCGGGCCGCCGTCGTGCTGGTGCCGGACGACGAGCAGGGCACCCTGGCCGGTGTGCTGGCCGCGCAGCTCGGCCGGGGCGGGCGCGAGACCCAGCTCAGCCTGAGCCGCGCCCTCGTCGACCTCGGCGACGCGTCCGTGCCCGCCGTGGACGCGGTCGCGCGTGCCGCCGACGACCCGGACGTACGCGCGCACGCGCTCGCCACGCGGCGTGTCCTGGACGACCCGGACACCGGAATCGGCTTCGCGATCGAGGACGCCAAGCGCGTCGTGGCACTCGACGGGGCTCCCGTGGTGGACGATTAAGTGTGTTGATCGGTGAGGTGGCGCGGAGGTCCGGGGTCAGTGCCCGCATGCTCCGGCATTACGAGTCGCTGGGCCTGGTGCGGCCCTCGGAACGCACGGGCTCCGGGTACCGCGAGTACTCGGGCGACGACATCCGGCGGATCTTCCACATCGAGAGCCTGCGCTCACTGGGGCTCTCGCTGCGGGAGATCGGGCGCGCGCTCGACGAACCGGGCTTCACGCCCTCGGCGCTCGTCGGTGATCTGATCCGGCAGACGCGCGAACGCATCGCGGCCGAGACCGAGTTGCTCACGCGCCTGAACCGGATCGACGCCGCCGACCCCGGCGACTGGGAGGAGGTTCTCCAAGTCGTCGCGCTGCTCCAGGCGTTGGGCTCGAAGAGCGCCGACGCCCGGCAACGCGCGGCTCTTTCGTCGGGCGGCCAGGACGCGATGCCCGTGGAGGCCCTGGTGGAGGCGGTGCTGAGCGAGACCGACACCAATGTCGCCGGGGCGCTGCGCTGGGCGCTGGCGCGCTCGGGCGGCGCCGACGGCGTGCCACTGCTCGTGGAGGCACTCGACTCGCCGAAGGCCGCCGTACGGGAGCGGGCCGCCCAGTGCCTCGCCGAGCTGCCCGGCACCGAGGCCGCCGCGGCGCTGCGGGAGGCCCTCGGCAGCGCCGACGCCGTGGTCCGGGGGCGTGCCGCCGTCGCGCTCGGCAACGCCGGAGCGGCCGACGCGGTGCCGGAGCTCGTCGACATGATCGTGGCGGGCCGGAACGACACCGACGCGGCGGACGCGCTGAGCGTGCTGGCGGGCGACACCGCGGCCACGGAGGACATCGCCGCCGCGCTCGTCGACCGCCTCGCCGCCCCCGCCACCGAAGCGCCCGCCCGCGGCCGGCTCACCCAGGCGCTGGCGGGCATCCCCGGGGCGACGGCGACCCGCGCCCTCGTCGACCTGTCCGCCGACGAGGACCGCGCCGTGGCACTGACCGCGACGTACCTGCTCCGGCTGCGCGACGGCGAACGCTGACGCGGGGCCGGAGCGGCGGATCAGGTGGGCAGGGCCGTCTTTCGGCGCTACTTCAGTCAGCCGTCTCCCGGCGCTACTTCAGCCAGCTGTCCACCAGCTTCTTGTTGCCGTCGATCCACTCCTTCGCCGCCGCTTGCTCGTTGCCTGTGCCCCTCTTCTGGAGGAGGAGTTCCAGGCTGCCGAGCTGGCTGCTGTTCATACGGAAGTTCTTGAGCCAGCCGGCGACCTCGGGGTTGGCCTTGGAGTAGCCCTTGGAGGCGACCATCTGGACCTTGTCGGGCTTGCCGTAGGACTTCTTGGTGTCCTTGAGGACCTTGAGCGGCATCTTCGTGTACGCCCAGTGCGGCCGCCAGAGCGTGACCACGATCGGCTTCTGGTTGTTGATCGACTTCTGGAGGGCGGAGAGCATCGCGGACGTGCTGGACTCGGTGAGCTCGTACTCGCTCTTGAGGCCGTAGTCCGGCAGGACGGGGGAGCGGGTCAGACGCATCAGTCCGGAGCCCGCCTCGATACCGACGATCTTGCCGCCGAACTCGTCGGCCTTGCCCTTGAGGTCCTCGATGGTGTTGACGTCCTTGACGTACTTGGGGACGGTCAGGTTGAGGTCGGCCGGCTCGTACCAGGTGCCGAGCTTCTCCATCTTGGGGCCGAGCTTCTTCCAGTACGTCTCGTGGGTCACCGGCAGCCAGGCGTCGAGGTAGATGTCGGCCTGCTTGTTGGCGATGCCGGTGTAGGTGCTGGCGATGTCCAGGTCACGGACGTCGACCTTGTACCCCTCGTCCTCCAGGATCTGCTTCCACAGGAAGGTCGCGGACACCCCCTCGTCCCAGCCGGCGACGTAGGCCAGCTTGACCGTCTTCGAGCCGCCGCCGCTGTCGTCGTCGGAGCCCCCCTCGACCTTCGAGGTGTTCCCGCTGCAGGCGGTGGCGAGCAGGGTGAGCGCGGCGGCGGTGCAGCCGAAGAGGTAGGCGGTGCGGCGGCGGCGATTGCGGATCATGGCTGGAGCTCCTGTCTTCACGCGGAAACCGGAGTGGTGGGCGAGGTGGGAGAGGGCGACTTCTCCGTGTCGGCCACCGGGGTCGTGCCGGCGCGCCCGCGGCCCGGACGACGGCGTATGCGGGGGGTGGCGAGGGCACTGGTGACGCGGTCGAGGAAGATGGCGAGGAACACGACGGCGAGGCCGCCCTGGAAGCCGATCCCCACGTCGAGCTGGCTGATGCCGCGCACCACGATGGTCCCCAGACCGTCGGCGCCGACCATGCCGGCGATGACGACCATGGAGAGCGCCAGCATGATGACCTGGTTGATGCCGGCCATGATCGAGGGCAGCGCCAGCGGGAGTTGGACACCGCGCAGGATCTGCCCGTGCTTGGCCCCGAAGGCGTGCGCGGCCTCCACGACCTCCGGATCGACCTGCCGGATGCCCAGTTCGGTCAGGCGCACGGCGGGCGAGACGGCGAAGGCGATGGTGGCGACGACGCCGGGGACGAGCCCGATGCCGAAGAAGAAGACGGCCGGGATCAGGTAGACGAAGACCGGCAGCGTCTGCAGGAAGTCGAGGACGGGCCGCACCAGCGTGCTGGCCAGCGGGCTGCGCGCGGCCCAGATGCCGATCGGCACACCGATGACCACGGCGAACACCGACGCGACCACCACGACGGCGAGCGTCTGCATCGCCGGGGTCCACAGACCCATGCCCTGGATCAGGAGGAACGCGCCCAGGGTGTAGACGGCGAAGAACCAGCCACGGGCGAGGAACGCGAGCACGGTGAACACCGCGATGATGACCAGCATATGAGGGGCCGTCAGCACGAAGAGGACCGCGTTGACCAGTTCCGTCATCACGGAGGTGACGGCGTCGAAGAGGCCGCTGAGGTTCTCGGTCAGCCAGTCGACGGCCTTGTTGACCGGGGTGCCGAGATCAACGCTGAACAGCATCGGCCACCTCCTCCTGTGAGCTGCCTACTGCTTCGGAAGTATCGTCCCGTTCACGGGAGTTGGCGGCCCGCGGTGCGGAGAGAGCGGTGAGCAGCGCCGCGCGGGGCACGACTCCGAGCAGTCGCCCGTCGTCGTCGGTCACGGCCAGCGGCACCGCGTACCGCCCGGCCGCAGGGAACAGATCCACCAGCAGCGTGTCGGGGCCCGCCCGCCCGTAGGCGCCGGTCAGGCACTCCGGGCTGTCGCGCAGGGCGGTGTGCCCCGCGTCGGCGGCCCGGGCGACGGCGTCGGCGTGGGCGACTCCGGCCACGCCCCCGTCGGCGTCGAGGACATGGACGGCGTCCGCACCGAGGTCCGTGAGGGAGCGCAGGACGTCGCGCGGGTCGTCGTCGAGGGCGGCCGTCGCCGGCGGTTCGCGCATGACGGCGCGGGCGGTCAGCACGCGGGAGCGGTCGACGTCGGAGACGAAGTCGCGTACGTAGGCGTCGGCGGGGGAGTCGAGGATGTCGGTCGCGGTGCCCAGTTGCACCACGCCCCCGTCGCGCATGACCATGATCCGGTCGCCGAGCCGCATCGCCTCGTTGAGGTCGTGGGTGACGAAGACGATGGTGCGGCGCAGATCGCGCTGCAGGCCGAGCAGCAGGTCCTGCATGTCCCGGCGGATCAGCGGGTCGAGGGCGCTGAACGGCTCGTCCATGAGCATGACCTCGGCGTCGGTGGCCAACGCCCTTGCCAGACCGACGCGTTGACGCATGCCGCCGGAGAGCGCGCTGGGGTAGGAGTCGGCCCAGTCGGCGAGGCCGACGGTGCGCAGCGCCCAGTCCGAGCGCTCCTGGCGCTCGGCGGCGGTGCCGCCGCGCAGCCGGATGCCGTACGCGGCGTTCTCGCGGACCGTGCGGTGGGGGAAGAGCGCGAAGTGCTGGAAGATCATGTTGACCTTGCGGTTGCGCAGTTCGCGCAGCTCCGCATCGTCCATCGCGAGCAAGTCCCGCCCGTCGACGCGGAGTTCGCCCGAACTGGGCTCGACGAGGCGGTTGAGCATCCGGAGCAGGGTCGACTTCCCGGACCCGGACAGGCCCATGACGACGAAGAGTTCGCCGGGCTCCACGGTGAAGGACACGTCGCGTACCGCGTGGACCGGGTTGTCTGCGGTCTCGAAGACCTTGTTGAGCCGTGCTGCTTCTATCACCGTGCCCCACCTCCGGGGAACCGCGCGAGGCGGTTTGGAACGCATGTCCGAGCTGGTGTTTCGCAATGCGCAACAAATGTGCAGTACGGTGTGACGATGCCGTTGATCGTGACGGCGCGTCAAGGCTCTTGCGTGCGGGCAACCGCGAATTAACGTCGACGAGTGGCAAGTTGGGCCGTCGGAGCGGGGCGGGAGGGTGCTGTGGTGACGACCGGCAGCCGTGGGCGAGCGCGCGACCGTGCGGTCCAGTCCGTCGACCGGGCGGTATCGGTCCTGCAGATCCTGGCGATCCGCGGCTCGTGCGGCGTCACCGAGATCGCCGGACAGCTCGGCGTCCACAAGACGACCGTGTTCCGGCTGCTCGCCACCCTGGAGGCGCGCGGCCTCGTCGAGCAGGGGGCGGAGCGCGGCCGTTACCGGATCGGGCACCCGCTCACCGAACTCGCCGCCGCTGCGGTCGCCGGGACCACCGACCTGTTCCTCGTCAGTCGCCCCGTCTGCCAGGAGCTGGCACAGGCCGCCGGTGACACCGTGAACGTCTCGGTCCGCGAGGGCCGGGACGTGGTCACCGTTGGACAGGTGGCCGGTGAGGCCGCGATCGCGAGCGTCGACTGGGTCGGCAGGCGCTGCCCGCTGCACGCCACCGCCGCGGGCAAGATCTTCCTCGCCCACCCGGCCCCCGACCGGCACGGACGGCTGCCCGCGGAACCGCCGAACGGGGAGGCGCTGGAGCGGTACACCCCGCACACCATCACCGTCCAGGAGCACCTCGCGGCGGACCTCGCGACCGTACGCGAACGGGGCTACGCCGTCTCGTTCGAGGAGCACGAGATCGGCCTGGTGTCCCTGGCCGCGCCGGTCCACGCCCTCGACGACACGGTCGTCGCCGCCGTGACCCTCTCAGGGCCGGCCTTCCGCATCCGCGAGGACACCGTCCCCGGCCTGGCCGGGCAACTCCTCGCGGCGGCCGAGCGGATCTCCTGGCGGCGGGGGCAGGTCAAGCGGGGCTGAGGGGGAGGGATCGGCGCAAGGGGTGTGAGTGGATGCGCGGATCCGTGGGACACGTGGGGGAAGGAGGGAGAACTGCATGCGACACCTCACCACCCGGGTCGGCGGAATCGAGACCTTCTACCGGGAGAGCGGCCCCCACGACGCGCCGGTGGTCCTGCTGCCGCACGGCTATCCGGGGTCGTCGTTCGTGTACCGGCACCTGATGGCCGAGCTGGGCGACCGCTGGCGGCTCGTCGCCCCCGATCTGCCCGGTTTCGGGTACAGCGGTACCCCCGCACCGGACGAGTTCGGGTACACCTTCGACGCCTACGCCGACTTTCTGTACGACTTCGCCAAGGCCCTGGACCTGCGGCGGTATGTGATCTGGCTGCACGACTACGGGTCCCAGTTCGGCCTGCGGCTCGCGATGCGCGAACCGGACCGGGTGGCCGGACTGATCATCCAGAACGGGGACATCTACGAGGACGAGTTCGGGCCCAAGTACGACGCCCTGCGGCGCTTCTGGGCCGAACCGGGACCCGAGTCGCGTCGCGGGATCGCCGCGAACGTCACGCTGGAGGGCTTCCGCGACGAGTTCGCCGGAGAGCTCCCCGAGCACGTCGCGGACCGGGTACCGCCCGACCTGTGGACGCTGCACTGGGCGCTGATGCGGGACCCCGACCGGGTGGCGAACCTGGTCCGGCTCCTCGAGGACCAGCCGAGCACGCTGGCGTGGTTCGAAAGCCAGCGGGCCTACCTCCGCGACCAGCGGCCCGAGACGCTCATCGTGTGGGGCCCGCACGACGGGTACATGCCCGAGGCCGCCGCCCGCGCCTATCACCGCGACCTCCCCGAGGCCGAGCTGCACCTGCTCGACGGCGGGCACTGGCTGCTGGAGACCCACCTCGACGAGGTGGTCCCCCTGGTCCGCGACTTCCTCGGCCGCGTTCTCCCGGGCCCCAAGGACTGAGCACCCGAGGCCTGAGCCCCAAGGACTGAGCCCGCGAGGGCGGGGACGCCTGCCGTGTCCGCGCCCGGCCGCGATCGCCACCGGTGTGCGCAGGCGCTTCCTGGATAGGCTCCCCGTATGAGCAGCAAAGGTCGCGCGCGGGACACGTCGGTGCAGTCGGTGGACCGGGCGGTGTCGATCCTCCAAGTGCTGGCCGTGCAGGGCCCGTCCGGCGTCACGGAGATCGCCGACGCCCTGGACATCCACAAGTCGACCGTCTACCGGCTGCTCGCCACGCTGGAGTCGCGCGGCCTCGTCGAGCAGGACAGCGAGCGCGGCAGCTACCGGATCGGCTACACCGTCGTCGAGCTCGCGGGCGGCGCGACCAAGGGCAACGACCTGTCGCTGCTGAGCCGTCCTGTCTGCCAGGAGCTGGCCGCGGCCGTCGGTGAGACGGTGAACGTGGCGGTCTACGACGGCGAGGCCGTCATCAGCATCGACCAGGTGCTCGGCAACGCGGCCATCACCAGCATCGACTGGGTCGGCAAGCGCACGCCCCTGCACGCGACGTCGGCGGGCAAGGTCTTCCTGGCGCACATGGCGCAGCCGGAGGCCGCCGAGATCCTCGAGCGGCCGCTGGAGGAATTCACGCCGCACACCATCACGGACCCGGCGCTCCTGAAGGAGCAGTTGCAGGGCGTGCGTGAGCTGGGCTACGGCGTCATCAGCGAGGAGCTGGAGATCGGGCTCGCCTCGCTGTCCGCCCCCATCAGGTCGTTGAACGGCGAGGTCATCGCCACCGTGACGGTCTCCGGACCGACGTTCCGGATCAACGACCACACGATCTCCGGGCTCGCCGAACAGCTGGTGGCGGCCGGCGAGAAGATCTCGTGGCGCAAGGGCTCCATCCGGCGCGGCTGATTACGCAACGGTAGGGGTTGACGACGGGCTTTCGCGCGCCGCACATTTGTCTCGCATCGCGTTGTTGTTTCATATCGCGAAACGGGACGTGGCGACGCCGTCGTCACGCAGCCATCCCCGTTGCCCCTCCCACGTGTCATCACATCCGGGCCACAGAGCTTCCCTGCCTCCCTTGGAGCTGTCGTGCGCGCACCGAACACGAACCTGGATCCCCTGCTCCAGCCCTTCCGGCTGAAGCACCTCACCCTGCGCAACCGGGTGGTCAGCACGTCCCACGAGCCCGCCTTCGGCGAGGACGGACTGCCCAAGGACCGCTACCGCGCCTACCACCTGGAGAAGGCCCGCGGCGGCGTCGGCCTGACGATGATCGGCGGTTCCGCGGTCGTCTCCCCGGACAGCCCGCCCTCCTTCGGCAACCTGCTGCTCCACCGCGACGAGATCGTGCCCTGGCTGCGCCTGCTCGCCGACGACGTGCACGCGGCGGGCGCCGCCGTCATGTGTCAGGTCACCCACCTCGGGCGCCGCACCAGCAACTACACGGGGGACTGGCTCCCGGTGGTCGCCGCTTCCCCGCTGCGCGAGCCCGCCCACCGCGCGTTCCCCAAGGCCGCCGAGCACTGGGACCTGGACCGGATCGTCGCCGACTACGCCGCCGCGGCCGTGCGCTGCAAGGAAGGCGGCCTGGACGGCATCGAGTTGCAGTCCTACGGCCACTTCCTCGACGGCTTCCTCTCCCCGGCGACCAACCACCGCGACGACGAGTACGGCGGCGACCTGGAACACCGGATGGCCTTCCCCCGCCGCGTGATCCGCGCGGTGCGCGAGGCGGTCGGCCCCGAGTTCGTCGTCGGCATCCGCATGTCCCTGGACGAGGACCTGCCCGGCGGCCTCACCCTCGCCGAAGGCCTCGCCGCAGCCGGGCAGTTCACCGCCGACGGCATCGATTTCATCAGCGCGATCCACGGCACCATCGAGTCCGACGCCTCGCTGTCGAGGACGATCCCCTCGATGGGCACCCCGCTCGGCCCCTTCCTCGACTTCACCGGCGAGATCCGCCGTCGCCTCGACATCCCCGTCATGCACGCCGCCCGCATCGCCGACCCCGCCACCGCCCGGCACGCCCTGCGCGAAGGCCTCCTCGACCTCGTCGGCATGACCCGCGCGCAGATCGCCGACCCGCACCTCGTCGCCAAGATCCGCTCGGGCGACGAGGACCGCATCCGCCCCTGCGTCGGGGCGAGTTACTGCCTGGACGCGATCTACGACTCCGGGGACACCAAGTGCATCCACAACCCGGCCACCGGCCGTGAACTCCAGATCCCGCACACCGTCCCGCCTTCAACGGGGCCGAAACGCCGGGCAGTTGTCGTCGGCGGCGGCCCCGCGGGCCTGGAGGCGGCCCGGGTCCTCGCCGAACGCGGCCACGACGTCGTGCTGTTCGAGGCTGGCGACCAGGCGGGCGGGCAGATCCGGCTCGCCGCACAGAATCCCCGCCGCCAGGACCTCCTCGGCATCGTCGACTGGCGCGTCGCCGAGTGCAAACACCTCGGCGTCGACCTGCGCCTCGGCACGTACGCCGAAGCCTCCGACGTGCTCGCCGAACACCCCGACCTCGTCGTCGTCGCCACCGGCGGCCTCCCCAACCGCTCCTTCCTCACCACCGGGGAGGGGCTCGTCGCGGACACCTGGGACGTGATGTCCGGCTCGCTGCGCCCGCGCGCCGGCAGCGAGACCCTGATCTACGACGACCACGGCGGCCACCCGGCCATGGACGCCGCGGAACTCCTCGCCACACACGGCGCCCGCCTGGAGTACGTGACACCGGAACGCACGCTCGCCCCCGACGTCGGCGGCATGAACTCACCCGCGTACCTCCGGGCGTTCACCGAGCACGACGTCACCGTCACGCTCGCCCGGCGCCTGCGGTCCGTGCGCAGGGGCGGGGGCGGCCGGCTCGTGGCGACCCTGTTCAGCGAGTACACCGGCACCGAGACCGAACGCGCCGTCGACCACGTCGTCGTCGAGCACGGCACCCTCCCCAACGACGAGCTGTACACCGACCTGCTGCCCGCCTCCCGCAACCTCGGCGAGGTCGACCACCGAGCCCTCCTCGCCCGCGAGCCACAGGCCGTCGTCCGCAACCCGGCGGGCCACTACCAGCTGTTCCGCATCGGCGACGCGGTCAACAGCCGCAACATCCACGCCGCCGTGTACGACGCGCTGCGCCTGTGCCTGCCCGTCTGACGAGTCTTCGGAGCGACATCATGACCGTGCACGCCTCCTCCGACACCAGCCCCGCCGAGCTCGTCGCCCGCCGCGCCGCGGGCCACAGCCTCGAAGCCCCCTTCTACGTCAGCGACGCGTTCTTCCACCTCGACGTCGACGCCGTCTTCGCCCGCAGCTGGATCTTCGCCGCCGCAGAGGCCGAACTCCCCGAACCCGGCGACTACATCACGCTCACCGTCGGCCCCTACTCCGTCATCGTCGTCCGCGACGACGACGAGGAGGTGCGGGCCTTCCACAATGTGTGCCGCCACCGGGGCGCCCGCATCCTCAACGACGAGCGCGGCTCCGTCGGCAACATCGTCTGCGGCTACCACCACTGGACGTACGGCGTGGACGGACAGCTGCTGCACGCGGAATCGCAGCCGCCCGACTTCGACCGCTCGTGCTTCGGCCTGCGCTCCGTCCACCTGCGCACGGTCGCAGGACTCGTCTTCGTGTCGCTCGCGGCCGAACCGCCCACCGACTTCGACGAGTTCGCCGCACACGTCGAGCCCTACCTCGCGCCGCACGACCTGGCACGCGCCAAGGTGGCCGCGCAGATCGACCTCGTCGAGCACGGCAACTGGAAACTCACCATGGAGAACAACCGCGAGTGCTACCACTGCGCGGGCCACCCCGAACTCCAGCGCTGCTACTTCCCGCTCTACAACTTCACCGAGGACGAGGTCCCGCCGGGCATGCGGGCCACCTTCGAGCGCTTCCAGAAGGCAGACGCCGAGGCCCGCGCCACGTACGAGTCCCTCGGCCTGCCCTACGCCACCATTGAGGAACTGGACTCCCGCCCCACCGGCTTCCGTATCCAGCGCGAACCGCTCGACCTCGCGGGGGAGTCCTTCACGCCCGACGGCAAGGCCGCCGTACGCCGCCTGCTCGCCGACTTCCCGACGGCGCGCCTCGGTCACCTCGGCCTCCACCTGCAGCCCAACGCCTGGTTCCACTTCTCGGCGGACCACGCGGTGCTGTTCTCCGTCGTCCCGCTCGCCGCGGACCGCACCCTCGTACGCACCACATGGCTCGTGCACGCGGACGCCGAGGAGGGCGTCGACTACGACCTCGACACCCTGACCGGGGTGTGGGTGGCCACCAACGAACAGGACGCGGTCTTCGTCTCCCGGGCCCAACTGGGCGTGAGCAGCCCCGCGTACGCACCGGGCCCCTACAGCCCGACCGAATCCCAGGTCGAGTCCTTCGTCACCTGGTACATCACCCGGCTCAAGGCGCACATGGAGGGGCCATGACGACCGCGACGCTGACGGCGGCGGGGTCCCCGCCCGCCTGGGCCGACAGCCTGCTGGTGTGCCGGCAGGTGCACGACGTGACGGCGGACGTGCGGACCTTCGTGCTCGCGCCCACCGAACCGCGGCTCTTCCGCCACGACCCCGGCCAGTTCCTCACCCTCTGCCTGGACATCGACGGCGAGCCCGTCGAGCGCTGCTACACCCTCTCCTCGGCGCCCACCCGCCCCGACCTCGCCACCATCACCGTGAAACGCGTCCCCGGCGGCCACGTGTCGAACTGGCTGCACGACCACCTGACACCCGGCGGCACGGTGTGGGCGCGCGGCCCCCTCGGCCGGTTCACGATCAACCAGCACCCCGCCCCGAAGTACCTGTTCCTCTCGGCGGGCAGCGGCGTCACCCCGCTCATGTCGATGACCCGCACGCTGTACGACCTGGCCCACCCCGTCGACGTCGTGTTCATGCACAGCGCCCGCACCTTCGACGACATCATCTTCCGCCGCGAACTGGACTTCATCGCCGCCGCGTCCCCCAACTTCCGGATCCGCCACCTCCTCGACGACCACGGCGAGCAACTGAACGCCCAGGTGCTGCGCGCCGAGGCTCCCGACCTGGCGGAACGCGAAGTCTTCACCTGCGGCCCGGCCGGCTACATGCGGGCGGTACGAGAGATGCTCACCTCCGATGGCTTCGACATGACCCACCACCATGAGGAGAGCTTCACCTTCGAGCCACCGGTGACCCCCGTCGCCGAGCCCGGTACCGGCTTCAAGGTCCAACTGGCCCGCACCGGACGCACCATCGAGTGCGACGCGGACACCCCCGTCCTGTCGGCCGCGGCCCGCGAGGGCATCACGCTCCCCGCGTCCTGCGCGCAGGGCATGTGCGGCACCTGCAAGACGACCCTCCTGTCCGGCACGGTCGACATGCGGCACGCGGGCGGCATCCGCCCCCGTGAGATCACCAACAACAAGATCCTGCTGTGCTGTTCGACGCCGCGGGAGGACCTGGTGATCGACGTGTAGCGCCCGTCACCGCGGCCGTCACGGCGGCCGTCACTCGGCCCAGGGGAGCGGGATCCTGTCCTCGCTGCCGGGCAGCATCGCCCTGCCACCGACCGCCATGGCGACCAGCGCCTGGGCCGGCCCGCCCGCCGCCTTCACCTGCCGCACGACCCCGGCGGGCAGGACGACGGCCTGCCCGGCAGTCGCCCGCTCCACCTTGCCCTCCACGTCCACCTCGAACTCGCCGCCCAACGGCATCCAGACCTGCTCGCGGTCGATGATGTGCACCGGCGTGGCGGAATCGGCGTTCAACTCCACCCGCCACGTACTGACTTCGGTACTGCCCTGGCTGGGGGCCGCGAGACCGAACATCGCCCCGGCCGGGCTCTGGGTCGTCCGCTGCGCACTTTCACTGATCACGTTCATGACGTCTCCTATGTAAAGTGGCTTTACTCGCGCCGAGTAAAGCCACTTTATTCAGTTGTGTCAAGATGAGGACATGGAGACCAACGACCCCCTCGAGCGCACCGAACTGACCTTCCTGCTCGGGATGGCGTTCCAGTTGGTCCTCACCGAGTTCGTGAGCCGCGTGGACGCGGCCGGCTACTCCGACCTGCGTCCTGTGCACGGACTGGTCTTCCAGATGCTGAAGGACTCCGGCGCGACCAGCAGCGAGCTCGCCGAGGGCCTCGGAGTCACCAAGCAGGCCGCGGGCCAGATCATCGACGACCTGGAGAAGCGGGGATACGTCGAACGGCGGCCGCACCCCGCGGGCGGCCGCCGCAAACTCGTCGTCCTGACCGACAAGGCCACGGAGCACCTCGCCGTGGCGGGGCGCATCCTGCACGACCTGGAGGGACAGCTGGCCGAGCGTCTCCGGGCGGCCGGGCGGGAGCTGCCGCGGGCCGAACTCGCCGCCATCGTCCGTACGTTGGCGGGCGACGCGATTCCGCCGTTGCGGCCGGTGTGGTGAACGATTCCGAGCAGCACGAACGCGCCGCCCCCGTTCAACCGGGGAGCGGCAGGACGTTGAGTAAAAGGCAGTAGTGGGAGGAACCGGGGTACCTGGGGAGCGTGGCGCCACCCATCAGCGGATCGCGCCCTGTTTCATGGCCCGCATGTTTGGCACCGCCGTACACGAAGAACACCCGCCCACACCTCAGGAGCAGTCCCTCGACCGCAAGGGCGGTCCCGGACACACGCTCCTGATGGCGCTCGCCCTCGCGATCCCCACCGTGAAGGTCGCCTACACGGTGGGCGGCGGGGAGCCCGCCCGTGATGTGTTCGTCGGGATGGAGCTGGGCAACTGGCCGGACGTGCTCATCGGCATGCTGCTCACCGAGCCCGCCCTCGGCTCGGTGTTCGGCGTCGTCGTGTCCCGCGTCGTCTTCGCCCTCTTCGCCGCTCGCGGGTCCGTGCCGAAGGGGAGCGGGGTGGCGCAGGCGGCGCGGCGGGTGGCGCTCACCCTCGTCAATCCCGTCGCCGTCGGGATCATCGCCGCCTGCTTCTACGGTCCGTGGTGGGGGCTCGGCACCGGGGTCGTGGCGTACGCGCTGCGGCTGGGGGTCGTCGGCGGACACCGGTGGGAACAGGGTCTTTCGCTGTTGCTGACCGTGGTCGTGCTGCCGCTGCTCGCCTTCGGCTCGGCCCTCGACGGGAAGGCGTGGACGTCGGTTCTGGAGTGCCAGGTACAGGAAGGGACGCGGAACACGCCCCAGCGCCTCATCGAACTCGGCCGCAAGGGCAACGGTGTCGTCGGCTGGAGCCTGGACACCGAGGAGGTCGTGAACGGCGCCGGGTGCGTGGACACCGGAAGCCTGCGGGTGCGCAGCGCCTGGTGGTGACCGGCGCTGCGCACCCGGTACGTCAGGCCTTGCTGCCCGCCCCGTTCGGCTGCGGCGTGTCCGCCACCGGCGCCGCAAGGTCGACCGCCAGGTGGTCGTGCGTGGCGTCCGGGTTCGTCAGGCGGTTCAGGCGGGCCGGGACGTCGAGGCCGACCAGGGCCACGACGATGATCGTGCCCGCGAAGGTGAGGACGGCCAGGGCCCGGCCCAGTGGCATCCCGTCGGCCAGTGAGGCGCCCAGGACCGGGGCCACCGCACCGCCGAGCGCACCGACGTTGTAGGTGAAGCCGAGGGCGGCCGCCCGGTTCTCGGTGGGGAAGTGGCCGCCGATGTAGCGCGGCAGCAGACCGGAGATGCCGAAGCTGAGCCCCTGCAGGACGAACAGGAGCGCGCCCAGCAGGAGCAGGTTGTCCTTGACCGCGAACACCGGGAAGACGAACACCATCGACGCGATCAGGGTGAGCGCGTACGCCTTCTTCGTGCCGATCCAGTCCCCGACGAACCCGGCGAGCCAACAGCCCGCCATCGTCCCGAAGCCCGCGAAGAACATCGCGTTGCTGACCTGGCCGGGGGAGTAGCCGAGGTCCGACTTGAGGTACGTCGGCAGCAGCGCCTGGATGGGCCAGGTGTAGAGGAACGCGAAGAACACCGTCACGGTCATCGCCACGTACAGAGTCCAGTTGCGGCGCCCGCCCAGCTGCGCGGCGAGCGCGATGAGCCCGACACCCGCGACGACGGACAGTACGGGCACGTACCCCGACCCGACGGGGGTGAACACGGCGAACAAAGAGATCGTCGCCGCGACCGCCAGAACGGTGTTGGCCGTGGCCCGGGCCGTCGTCGCGAACAGTGGGCGGAAGGGGTTGGGCTTGGTTGCCCGCTGCTCGACCGTCTCGCTCCACTCGGCGGCCTCCGGCAGCGCCCGGCGCAGCCACAGGGCCACCACGATCGGGAGGATCCCGATGTAGAACATCCACCGCCAGCCCAGAGCCGGCACCACCCATTTGTAGACCTCGGCGGCCAGCACCGAACCGACCGAGAAGCCGGAGATCAGGAACCCGCTCGCCCGGTTGCGCAGGCGCGCCGGCCAGCTCTCCATCGCGTACGTGGCGCTGGCGCTGTACTCGCCCGCCATCCCCATACCGATGGCGAGCCGGGCCACGAACAGGCTGGTGTAGTCCCAGGCGAAACCGCAGGCGAAGGTGCCCAGGGAGTAGAGCAGGATGCTGACCACCATCGACAGTTTGCGGCCGTAGCGGTCGCCGAGGGCGCCGAGCACGGCGCCGCCGATCCACCGGGTGATGAACGCGGCGGACACCAGGCTGGCGCCCTCCACCGTGCTCAGCCCGAAGTCGTCACTGATCTCCGTGAGGACGAGGGTGATCAGGACGAAGTCGAAACCGTCCAGGACGTAGCCGACCCAGGCGGCGAAGAACGACTTCCACTGGGTACCGGTCACCTCGCGGTACCAGGGACGTGTGTCGTGGGATGCAGTGCGCACGATGTCTCCATGATGTCGGACCGCCTCGGCATTGAGCACGGGCCGCGGGCGGTGATGTGTCAGCGCTGGGTGAGTCCCGCGACGAATTGGCCGGTCAGGGCGGTGGGAGCGGTGATGGCTGTGCCGACCACGACGCTGTGGGCGCCGCACGCGAGGGCGCGCGCGGCCTCCTGCGGGGTACGGATGCGGCCCTCGGCGACCACCGGGATGTCGACGGCTGCGGCGAGCGCGGCGACGAGGTCGAGGTCCGGGCCGTCCTGCGGCGGCGTGCCGGGGACGTAGCCGGAGAGCGTGGTGGACACCAGGTCGGCTCCCTCGGCGGCCGCGGTGACACCTTCGTCGTACGTCGACACGTCGGCCATGACGAGGGCGCCCGCCGCGTGCACCGCCTCGGCCGCCGCGGCGAAGGTGCCGCCGTCGGGGCGGGGGCGGTCGGTGGCGTCCATCGCGACGACATCCGCCCCCGCCTCGGCGATCGCCAGGGCGTGCCGGACGGACGGCGTGATGTAGACGCCGGTGTCGCCGTCCTTCCACAGGCCGATCAGCGGCAGGTCGACCGACGCACGGATGGCGGCCACCACCTCGGGTTCGTTGGCGCGAATGGCGGCCGCGCCGCCCGCGGCGGCGGACCGTGCCAGGCGAACGAGGGTGGTGGTCTCGCGCATCGGGTCGCCGGGCGGGGCCTGGCAGGACACGATCAGCCGGCCCGAGAGGGCTGCGGCGAGAGCGGCGGAGGAGGGAGGGATGGTGGTCATCACAGGCTCTGCTTCTGGTGTCGGGGTTGGTGGAGGGGTGCGGTCGCGGTGAGCGCGGCGGCGCCGAGCACGGCCGCGTCCGCGCCGTTCCTCGGCCCCTCCGGCTTCAAGTGGCGTAGCAGCGGCAGGAGTTCACCGGCGAACGCGCGGTCCAGTGCGTCCCGGTACAGCGGTCCGATCCGCGGCACGCCGCCGGCGATCACGACACGGTCGGGGCCGAGCGCGTTGGCGAGCCCGCCGAGGGTGCGCCCGGTCGCCGTCGCGCCGATGATGATTGCGCGGGCCGCGTCGTCGTCCCCCTCCGCCGCGCGTTCGGCGACGGTCTGCAGTCGGTCGACGGTGCGCCCCGTGAGCCGCTCGTACAGTGCCGTGATTCCCGGCCCCGAGGCGACGGCCTCCAGATGCCCGCTCGCGCCGCAGGTGCACGGAAGGCCCGCGGCCTCGGGGCTCGGCAGATGCCCGATGTGCCCCGCCACGCCCGCGACCCCGTGCAGCATGCGGCCGTCCGTGGCGACCGCGCCCCCGACGCCCGTGCCGACGGCGACGAACAACAGCGTCCCGGCGCCGCCGAGCGCGGCGAGTTCGGGTGCGGCCGTGGCCCGCACGTCGTTGTCGCAGGCGACCGGGAGTCCCGTGCGGTCCGCGAGGCCGGCGGCGAGCGCGGTGCCCGCCCACCCGCGGATCGTGTCGGTGGAGGCAGTCACCGTGCCCGTACGGGGGTCGATGACACCTGCGGCGGCGACACCGACGGCCACTGCGCCTTGGTCGACGGCCCGTGCCGCCTCGCCGAGCGCGTCGAGGACGGCAACGGGCCCCTCGGCGGAGGGGGTCGGCCTGGTGTGGCGGTCGAGTACGGACCCGTCCGGGCCCACCAGAGCGGCGTCGATCTTCGTGCCGCCCAGGTCGAGCCCGATCACGGGACCGGACACGGGAAGGGGGTCGGTACTCATCGGACCGGCGCGAGCCCGGCGGCCCGCAGGCGCACGGCGATGCTCTCGACGGACGGCGCGCCCAGCTGGATCTGCGGGAACGCGGTGTCGCCGTTGTCGATGACACCGAGCAGCCGCAGCGCGCCCTTGAAGGAACCGAGCGCCGACGAACTGCGCCCCATGTCCACCTCGGGCCCGACGTCGACGATGCCGAACAGCTCGACGAGCCGCTCCTGTTCCTTGGCCGCCAGGTCCCAGTCACCGGCGCGGGCGGCCTCATAGAGACGTACGTACGCGGCCGGATCCACGTTCCCGATGCCCGGCACGACACCGTCGACGCCGGCCAACAGGGCCGCGTCCACAGTGAGTTCGGAGCCGGTGAGGATGCTGAAGTCCGGCGCGGGGCCCGACTTCCTGCCGTGCCGGCCGCCCAGCTCGACGATCAGGCGGCGCAGTCCGCCCTCGTCTCCGCTGCTGTCCTTGATGCCCGCCAGCGTGCCGTCCTGCGCCAACTCCCGCAGCAGCGCGGTGGACAGCTTGCTGTGCACTGACACCGGCAGGTCGTATGCGAACAACGGCAGATCGACACGCGCGCGGATGCGCCGGAAGTGCCGGGCGATCTCCAGGGGGTGCGTGCGCGTGTAGAACGGCGCGGTGGCCACGAGCCCGTCGGCGCCCAGCTCCGCCGCCTTCGCGGCGTGGTCGAGGACGCGCGGCGTGGTGGTGTCGATGACACCGGCGAGTACCGGCACCCGGCCCGCCGCGGCGCGCACCACCGTCTCCAGGGCCGTGCCGCGCTGCGCGTCGGTGAGGTAGGCGACCTCGCTCGTCGAGCCCAGGGCGAAGAGTCCGTGCACGCCGCCGTCGACGAGGTGCTCGACGAGCCGGGACAGAGAGGCGGTGTCGATGTCGCCGTGCGCGTCGAGCGGCGTGCAGACGGGCGGGACGATCCCGCGAAGAGGGCTGGTGAGAGGCATTGCGGTGCTCCAGTGCTGCTGCGGAGGCGCGGCCAGTGACCGGCCACGAGGTAAGACGTAAGATGTCTTACGTCAGGCGTCACCATAGACTCAGCTGGGCGCCACAGGTCAAGAGCGTCGTACGTCACACCCGGGAACCATGCCGGGAAAGCAACACCGGGTCGTCACGTCCCGGCCGATCGGAAGGAGTCGTCGGTGGCCCGCTCCACGCTGACCGCGGACGTGCAGGAGAGCATCAAGCAGCTGATCCTGGAGCGCGGTCTCGCGCCGGGCAGTCCGCTGCCGCCCGAGGGTGAGCTGGCGGAGCTCTTCGACGTCAGCCGGGTCTCACTGCGCGAGGCCCTGAAGGCGCTGCAGGCCCTTCAGGTCATCGAGATCCGGCGCGGCTCCGGCACCTTCGTGGGTTCGCTCTCCCTCGACCCCTTCGTCAAGGGCCTCGCCTTCCGTGCGGCCGTGCGACACCGCAACGGCGAGCCGAGCCTGTACGAACTCATGCGCGTGCGCGAGGCGTTGGAGGCCGGGCTGATCGAGAGCGTGGCGGTGTCCCTGCCCGAGGAGGACCTCGAGGCCCTGCGGGGGATCGTCGCGGAAATGGAGAAGGAGGCGGAGACGGGGCGCGTCGCGCGGGCCACGGACCGCGCCTTCCACGTGGCGCTGTACCGCTCCCTCGACAATTACCTGCTCAGTGAGGTGCTCGACGCGTTCTGGGCGGCCATGGACCAGGTCCGTGACGACATCGGCGACAGCCACCAGGTGGGTGCCGTCACCGCCGCCCACCACAAGGCGATCGTGGAGGCCCTGGCCGCGGCGGACGGGCCCCGCGCGGCGGCGGCGATGCGCACGCATTTCGACGGGATCCGGGAGCGGCTCGCACCGGGCGGCGTGGCCGCGGCCGTCCGCCCGGTGGACTGAATCGGGCGTCCGGTCAGTCTCGGGGCCCCGCCCCCTTGTCGTACCGGCCCCGCAGGTCCTCCCAGAATCCGAGCCCCACGGAGTCGAACAGCCCGCGCACCGGCGGCTGTCCCGCGGTGTCGAGGTCGCCGGTCGCCGCGCGGGCCAGGGCGTCGCGCATCGCGGCGGCGGCGCTGCCCACGTTGAGGAGCGGCATGATGACCAGCGCGTATCCGGCCTCGCGCAGCACGTCGAGGCCCGCTTCGGGTGTCTTGCCGCCGGGGACGAGGTTGAAGAGCGCGGGCGCGGCGACCTCGGACGGCACCCGCCGCACCTCCTCCAATGACTGCGGTGCCTCTACGAACACCATGTCGGCGCCCGCCTCGACGTACCGGTTGACCCGCCGCACGGCCTCGTCGAAGCCGTGCGTGGCCCGGCAGTCGGTGCGGGCGATGAGGACGGTGCCCGGATCGCGGCGCGCCTCGGCCGCCGCCTCGATCTTCGCGGCGAACTCCCCGGCGTCCACCACGCGCCTCTCGTCGAGGTGTCCGCAGCGCTTGGGGAACTCCTGGTCCTCCAGCTGGATCGCGGCGACCCCGGCCCGCTCGTACAGCTGGACGGTCCGGTAGGTGTGCGTGATGTCGCCGAACCCGGTGTCCGCGTCGGCGATCAGCGGGATGTCCAACACCCCTGCCAGCAACCCGGCCTGACGGACCATCTCGGTCTGCGTGGCGAGCCCGATGTCCGGCAGCCCGTTCGCGGCGGCCACGGCCGCGCCCGACATGTAGGCGGCGCGGAATCCGGCGCCCGCCGTCAGGGACGCCGACAACCCGTCGTACACACCTGGCGCGAGCACCGCCGACCGCTCCCGCAGGATCTCCCGCAGCCGATTGCGCGTGTCCGTCATGAGTCTGCCTCCACCGGGTTGGTTCCTCGTTCGAGATCAGTTCCCTATTCGACCCTTCGAGGGGCCGTCGGGGGAAGTGGGCGAGTGCGGGCCGGCCGGGACGGGGGAGAGTCGGTAGGTGCCGTCGTGGGTGACGACGCTGCCCGCCGTGGGCGGGGCGAAGTGGGTGCCCAGGACGAGTGTGTCCGTGCCGGCGAGTGAAGCGAGCAGCGCCCGGCGCGTGCGCTCGGACGCCTCCGGGTCGATGTCCACGCAGGCGCCGATGGCGGGGTGGGAGAACTGTACGGGGTGGTGGACGCAGTCACCCGTGATGAACGCCGTCGCCCCGTGGTCGGCGAGTTCGACGGCGACGTGGCCCGGGGTGTGTCCCGGCGTGGGGAGCAGCCGCAGGCCGGGGGTGACGGTGAGCCCCTCGGCGGGGACGTCGACGAGGTCGAGCAGCCCTGCCTCCTCCACCGGGAGCACGGAGTCCCGGAACATCTGCTCGCGCGCCTCGTCCATGTCGTACGCGGCCCAGAACTCGCGCTCCGTGCGGGAGACCAGGTAGCGGGCGCGCGGGAAGGTGGTCACCCATGCGCCGTCCACGTTCCGGGTGTTCCAGCCGACGTGGTCCGCGTGCAGGTGGGTGAGGATCACCAGGTCGACCGATTCCGGTGGGAAGCCGGCGGCGGTCAGGGTCTCCAGGTAGTCGGTCCGCAGGTCGTGCCAGGCGGGGTTGGCCCGCACCTTGCCGTTCCCGATGCCGGTGTCGACGAGGACGCGCAGGTCGCCGACGATGCAGGCGAAGGTGTGGCTGTCGAGGCGGAGGGCGCCGTCGGCGTCGGCGAAGTGGGGGTGCAGCCAGTCCTGTTCGGCGACGAGGCCCGGGGTGGCGCCGGGCAGCAGCCACGGGCCGGTGGCGGGCGGCAGGGGTGTCTCGTCGATGCGATGGACGGTGATGTCACCGACGGTCCAGGAGGGGGTGGTGGTCATGCGACGGCTCCTCAGAAGTGGCGGTGGGTGGCGGTGGACACTAAAAGCCATTCGTTTGCGTTAGTGGACCGTAGGGGCTACGGTCCACTAACGCAAATGGTTAGCGTTTGGAGTGCAAGGGAGAACCGTTCATGTCCGATGCCGAGCGGCACGCCGCCGCCGTCGCGGCCACCGCCGAACACATCCGCTCCGTCGTCTCGGTCCTGCGGGAGCTGGACTTCGGGGACACCCCGCCCGCCCTCGCCCACCGCGCGGAACAGCTGCGGTCGCCGGAACAGGAGAAGCCCGTTGCAGCCGTATGAGATGTCCTTGAGCGAAGCCGCCGATGCGATCGGGGAACGGCGTTTGTCGCCCGTCGAGTTGGCGGATTCCGTCCTGAGCCGCATCGCGGAGACGGAACCGGGCCTCGGGGCCTACGTCACCGTCACCGCCGACCGCGCCCGTGACGCGGCACGCGCGGCCGAACGCGAGATCGCGGCCGGTCACCGCCGCGGGCCGCTGCACGGCATCCCCATGGGGCTCAAGGACATGATCGACGTGGCGGGGCTGCCGACGACGGCCAGCTCCCGGGTGCGGGCCGGTCATCGCGCGCAGGCCGACAGTACGGTCGCCGCCCGCCTGGCGTCGGCCGGTGCCGTGCTGCTGGGCAAGACGCACACCCACGAGTTCGCCTACGGCCTCATCACCCCGCAGACCCGCAACGCCTGGGACGCCGACCGGGTCGCAGGCGGCTCCAGCGGCGGCTCCGCCGTGGCCGTCGCCTCGGGCATGGCGACCTTCGCGCTGGGCACCGACACCGGCGGTTCGATCCGGGTGCCCGCCGCCCTCAACGGCGTCGTCGGGCTGAAGCCGACCTACGGTCTTGTTCCCCGCCGGGGTGTCACCGCCCTGTCCTGGTCGCTGGACCACGTCGGCCCGATCACCCGCACCGTCGAGGACGCGGCGCTGGTCCTGAACGTGCTGGCCGGCCACGATCCGCACGACCCGGCCTCGCTCCAGGTGGCACCGACGGACCACCGGCCCGGTGCGGACGGACGCCTCACAGGGCTGCGGGTCGGGGTGCCGCGCACCTACTACTTCGACCACGTCCAGCCCGAAGTGCAGGCCGAAGTCCGGCGCGCGATCGACCAGTTGGCGGAGCTCGGTGCCCAACTCGTCGAGATCGACATCCCGATGACCCGCTACGTGCAGGCCACGCAGTGGGGGCTGATGGTCCCCGAGGCGACCGCGAACCACGAGCGCACCCTGCGTACGGTCCCCGAGCTGTACCAGGCGGACGTCCGCACCCTCCTCGAAGCGGGCGAGTCGATGCCCGCCGGGGACTACCTGCGTGCCCTGCGCTCGCGGACGCTCATGCGCGAGGAGTGGGCCCGGGTGCTGCGACAGGTCGACGTGGTCGCCGCGCCCTCGGTCCCGGCGACCGCCGTCGAGTCCTCCCAGGAGACGATCACCTGGCCCGACGGCACGGTGGAAGCGGTGTCCGACGCCTACGTACGTCTGTCGGCCCCGGCCAACATCACCGGGCTGCCGTCCCTGTCCGTCCCGGTCGGCCACGACACGGCCGGACTGCCGATCGGCATGCAGCTGCTCGGCCGCCCCCTCGGCGAGCGGACCCTGCTGCGGGTCGGACACACCTACGAGCGGACCCGCCCCGCGCGCACGCTCGCGCAAGCGGCGTGAGCGAGCGCGACCCCGTAGACGCAATGATTTCGCTTTAACATGGGAGTCATGAGCAGGCAGATGGCACGCCCCGGCGGGCGCAGCGCCCGGGTCCAGGCGTCCGTGCACGAGGCCGTCCGCGCACTCGCCGCCGAGGTGGGCAGGGACGCGGTGACGGTGCCGATGGTCGCCCAGCGCGCGGGCGTGACACCGTCGACGATCTACCGCCGCTGGGGAGACCTCCAGGCGCTCCTGTCCGACGTGGCGGTCGAGCGGCTGCGGCCCGACACGGAGCCGCAGGACCACGGCACCCTCTCCGCGGACCTGACGGCCTGGGCCGAGCAGTTCCTCGACGAGATGGCCGCACCCGCGGGGCGCGCCTACATCCGCGACGCGCTGCTCGGCGACCCGGACGGCAGCAACGCGGGCCAGTGCTCCGCCTACGCCGCGGAACAGATCGACGTCGTCCTCGCCCGCGCGCAGGGACGCGGCGAGCGGACACCCGACGTCGAGACCGTCATGGACCGCGTCGTCGCACCCCTCATGTACCGGATCCTCTTCCGCCCGGACGGCATCGACGCCGCGTACGCCCGCCGCCTGACGAGGGAGACGCTCGCAGCGGCCGGCCCTTGCTGACGTAGTGGTCGGTGTACGTCGATCCGGGGGCGCAGTCCTCGAAGTACCGCTTCTCGTCGGGCGTGTTGGAGTCGGGACCGTGTCCGGCATCGGTCACGCGGTGCCTTCGCTGCCGAAGCGGCGGCGGAACTCCTCCGCGAGGGTGCCGCCGGCCGCCGTCACCAGCTGGCCGACCACCGGGTGGATGACGAGGCTGGTGACGGCGCCCGCGAGTGCGGGGAGGTGGCGGGCGAACCAACGGCGCACGTACTCCATGGTGGAGAGGTCGGGTTCCGGCGCGGTCGCGGACTCCTCCAGCTCGTCGAGGAGTTCCCCGGCCCGCTCCGGGGCATCGTCGGGCAGCAGCGCCCGTACGCGGGCGAACTCGGCGCGCAGCTCGGCCAGTTGCTGCTCGCTCACGGCGGAGGGGACGGCGGGCCCCTCCACCCGGGAGACGGTGTTGTCGCGGCCGACGACCACCTGGCCGGACACACCGCCCTCGGTCCGGATCTCGTAGCGGTCGCCGCCTGGTGTGTGGGACATGGGCTCTCCTCAGTCGATGCCCGGAGTGGGCTCCGGGGATGGTTCCGTGTCGGTAGGGGTCGGAGAGGGCGTCGGTGGGGGCGGCGGGACGGGAGAGACCGGGCCGGTGGGCGCGGTGACGGCCGACCCGGTCACCTGCATCGTCACGTCCTGCTGCCCCGCGTCGTCGGGCATGGTGACCAGCGCCTTGTGCGGGCCCGGCTTCTTGGGGGCGAAGGTGACCCGGAAGACGCAGTCGTTCGAGCCGGCCGGGGGCGGGCACGAGGTCAGTGCGGTCCTCCAGTTGGCGGGGTCGCTGGACTTCAGGGCCTGCTCGTTGTCGCACTTGAGCCACGAGGTGAAGTGGACGGTCTCGGTCCGCGTGGCGCCGACCTTGACGACGCCGAAGTCCCGTGCGGGCAGCCCGACCGGCGGGCAGTCGCCCGAGTTCGGCAGCGGCGTGCCGCCGCGCGGGCCTGTGGGAGTCGTGGTCGCGGGGGACGGCTGCTGCGTCGGGCTCTGGCTCGGGCTCGTGGCCGACCCGGTGGGGCTCGCGCTCAGTGAGTGGGTGCCCAACGAGGAGGTGGGCTTGGGCAGGGGGATGGCGCCCGGCGGAGCGCCTCCGGCGAGAGTGGCGGCGCCGAACGCCACGCCTGCTGCCGTCAGCGCGCCACCGACACCGACACCGACGGGATGGGCCGCGACGACATGCTGCACGGAGTGGCGCGCCCGGTGCAGGCCCCAGCCGCGGGGGTGCGGCATTCCGGCGCCGACCGGGTCGGGACCGCCCGCGCCGACCGGGTCGGGACCGCCCGCGCCGGGCTGGGCGGCCGGACCGCCGCCCTGGCCGGGACCCGGCACCCCCTGGCCACCGAGCCCGCCACCCCCGCCGCCCGCCTGTGCCGCCGCGTAGCCGATACCTCCGCCACCGCCCACGAGTCCCGAGGACGCCGTGCTCAGCGCGACGACCCGGACGTGCACCTCGTGGGCGAAGTACGACTCGTCCGCCACGGCGCCCAGGAACTGCGCCGCCGCCCTGCCGTAGCGCAGGACCTGACCCCACACGCCCCAGCGCAGCGAGAGCGCGAGCAGCGGAGCCGCGGCCCGCGCGAGGTCCCGCACGCCCCGGTGGTCCTCGATCATGGCCAGATTCCCGAGGACCCGCCGGATCGCCGCGGCCTCGGCGCACGCCTCCTGTCGGGTGGCGCGGGTCCGCAGCCAGTGGGTGAGGGCGGGCGCGAGCTGGGCGGCGCCGGGCAGCGCCCCGGACTGCTGGGCGACGAGCACCGCGAACGGCCCGCAGGGGCAGAGGTCGTCCCCGTCGGCCTCGACCAGGCGCAGCGCGGTGAGTTCGGCGAGCGCCGCCGGATCGGGGCGCACCCCGAGCGCCGACAGCAGGACGGGGGACGAGGGCAGCGGGGCGAGGGTGCACAGCGGTCGCAGCAGCCCGACCGCCCGTTCCGACAGGCGGGCCGCGGTGCCGACGGCGAGGGCGGTGTCGTCGACCGGGAAGAATCCGGGTGGCCAGGGCGGGCCGCCGTGGGCACCCCGTCGCTGCGCGGCGTTGAACGCGGCGGCGGCCTGCAGGATGGTCTGCGGGTGCCCGTGGACGGCCGCGATCAGGTGCCGTGCGGCGTCGGCCGCGGGCCCCGCCGGCCAGTGCCCCACCTCCCGGGCCAGCAGCTCGAACGCATGCCGTTCCTGCAGTCCCTCCAGACGCAACGGTCGGGCATCGGGCCGCTCGACGCGGTCCACGGCGGCCGTGAGCAGCCCGCACCCGGGTGTCGCCTCGATCAGCGAGCCCAGGTCATCGGGGGAGACCTGGAGGTCGTCGACGACCAGCACCATGCGCAGGGCGCCCAACAGCTGCCGCAGAGTGGCCGGTTCGGGTTTGTAGCCCTCGACGGGGCGGCCGTCGGGAAGCTCGTAACAGGCCTGGAAGATCTCCTGGAGCAGGTCCTCCGCAGTCCTGTCGGCGGCGTGCAGATGGAGGACCGACCGCCCCAGCGCGAGCTGCTCGGCGGCGCAGCGGCGCAACAGCGCGCTCTTTCCGATGCCGGGCGGCCCGAAGACCTGCACCCGCCGTCCAGCCCCCAACCAGCCGCCGATCGCCGCCAGTTCACTGTCCCGGCCGAGCGGCGCCTCGCGCTGCCCGCGCAGCGCGGAGCCGCCCGGATACGGACGCGTCCGAAGCCGCAACTGTGGTGGACCCTCGGGCCGGTAGGCGACGTACGCGCCCTGTTCGGCGTTGATGACGACGTTGTTGCGGCCGACGACGACCTGCCCGTTCAGTTCCCCGCGTACGTCGACCCTGCCCACATCCCCCATGGGCTCGTCCTTCCCCCGTTGCGCCTTGACAGCGTTCTACGCCGACCGGGCGCCCCCTTCAAGGCAGTTACGGCAGATAGGGGCAAGGGGTGGAAATTGGGGTGGAAGTGGGGGAGGGGGGGGCTGGTCGGCCGGTGTCCGCGCGTGCCTCGGGCCGGCCGGTTGTCGAAGGCTCTCGCCGGGCGACTGCCGGGCCGACTAGCGAAGGCTCTCCCCGTGTGCGGGCTCCGGGCTGTTGCGCAGCCGCTCCTCCAGCGCCTCCAGCAGGCCGGGCAGATCGGGGGCGACGGCGAGGTCGTCCAGCGTGGCCGCGGGGAGCAGGCCGGAGTCCGCGATGCCGCGCAGGGCGCCCAGCAGGGGCGACCAGAAGCCCCCGGCGTCCAGGAAGCCGACGGGCTTGGCGTGGAAGCCGAGCTGGCGCCAGGACCACACCTCGAAGATCTCCTCCAGCGTGCCGAGACCCCCGGGCAGGGCGACGAAGGCGTCGGCGTGGTCGGCCATCAGCGCCTTCCGCTCGTGCATCGAATCGCACATGAGCAGCCGCGTCACACCCTCGTGCGCCCACTCCCGCTCGACCATGCTGCGCGGCATGACACCGATGACCTCGCCGCCGGCGCGCAGGGTGCTGTCGGCGATGGCGCCCATCAGGCCGCGCCGGCCGCCGCCGTAGACGAGCCCGATTCCGCGCCGGGCCAGCTCCGCGCCCACATGGACGGCCAGTTCGGTGTGTGCCGGGTCGATTCCGTCGGACGAGGCGAGGAAGACGGCGAGGCGGCGCATGGTGATCTCCGGGTCGGCAGCGGCGGACGTTCTGGTCTACCACGGGCGCGGTGCGGCGGACCCGCCGAACCCTGTACTTCGAGTGACTCAATATCTGTGTCCGCGCGATGAGAATTTCGTCGACCGTGTAGTGAGGGTTTTTGCCGGGGCGGGAAAAGTGGATTTCCGTGGTGGGTGCATCCTGATCTTGCGTGCTACTGTCGTTCCTAGTTGCAGTTGTGGTTCCCAAGACTTCAAGTGCTCCTGACCTGCTCTTGCAGGTGGGAGCGCTCGTGTATTTCCGGTCATTTCCGGTCGGGGCAATCATCGCGGCGACACGGTGTTCGCACGGTGCGGATTCCGATGTACTGCCCCAAGGAGATATGACATGGCTACTGGAACCGTGAAGTGGTTCAACTCGGAAAAGGGCTTCGGCTTCATCGAGCAGGACGGCGGCGGCGCTGACGTCTTCGCCCACTTCTCGAACATCGCCGCCCAGGGCTTCCGTGAGCTGCTCGAGGGCCAGAAGGTGTCCTTCGACATCGCCCAGGGCCAGAAGGGCCCGACGGCCGAGAACATCGTAGTGGCCTGACACTGACGCGTACTGTGCAGCTGGGGCCCGCATCCTTCGGGGTGCGGGCCCCAGCTGTATTCCAGCATCCGGGCCCGCGTGGGTTTCCGCCGGTCGGCTCTGCCTGCAATAGCAATCGGTCCATACTTGTAATTCTCCATGCCGCTCATCGCTGCGGGAATTCCTTGATATGCGCCGCATCGAGGAAGGTTCCCGCATGAGCATGAACCGCACACGTACGAACGACCGTTCCGCCCGTAACCGCCACGGTCGTCCCTTTGCCGGAAAGAGCGGCGGCCGCTCCGGCGGTCACGGCCGCCGGCCCGCCGCGGTACAGGGCGAGTTCGCGCTCCCCGCGACGGTCACCGCCGCGCTGCCCGCCGTCGAGAGCTTCGCCGACCTCGGCATGCCCGCGCAGTTGCTGGCCGAGCTCGGCAGGCAGGGGGTCAGCGTGCCGTTCCCGATTCAGGGCGCGACGCTGCCGAACTCCCTGGTCGGCCGGGACGTCCTCGGACGCGGGCGCACCGGCTCCGGCAAGACCCTGGCGTTCGGCCTCGCGCTGCTCGCCCGCACCGCCGGACAGCGCGCCGAGCCCCGACGTCCCCTGGGGCTGGTCCTCGTACCGACGCGCGAGCTGGCCCAGCAGGTGACGGACGCGCTCACGCCGTACGCCCGCGCCCTCAGGCTGCGGTTGGCCACGGTGGTGGGCGGAATGTCGATCGGCAGGCAGGCCAGTGCGCTGCGGGGCGGCGCCGAGATCGTCGTCGCGACCCCGGGGCGGCTCAAGGACCTCATCGACCGTGGCGACTGCCGCCTCGACCAGGTCGGCATCACCGTGCTCGACGAGGCCGACCAGATGGCCGACATGGGGTTCATGCCGCAGGTCACCGCGCTGCTCGACCAGGTGCGTCCGGAGGGGCAGCGGATGCTGTTCTCCGCCACCCTGGACCGCAATGTGGACCTGCTGGTGCGCCGCTACCTGAGCGACCCGGTCGTGCACTCGGTCGACCCGTCGGCCGGTGCGGTCACGACGATGGAGCACCACGTCCTGCACGTGCACGGCGCCGACAAGCATGCCGCCACCACGCAGATCGCCGCCCGCGACGGCCGCGTGATCATGTTCCTCGACACCAAGCACGCCGTCGACCGGCTCACCCAGGACCTGCTCAACAGCGGGGTGCGGGCCGCCGCGCTGCACGGCGGCAAGTCCCAGCCGCAGCGCACTCGTACGCTGACGCAGTTCAAGGCCGGGGACGTCAGCGTGCTGGTCGCGACCAATGTCGCGGCGCGCGGCATTCACGTCGACAACCTGGACCTCGTCGTCAACGTCGACCCGCCGACCGACCACAAGGACTACCTCCACCGGGGCGGGCGCACCGCTCGCGCCGGTGAGTCCGGCAGCGTCGTCACACTCGTCACCCCGAACCAGCGCCGGGCCATGGTCCGCCTCATGTCGGACGCGGGAATCCGCCCGCAGACCACTCCGGTCCGCTCGGGCGACGAGGCCCTGCACCGGATCACCGGCGCCCAGGCCCCGTCCGGCGTCCCGGTCGTCATCGCAGCCCCGGCGGCCGAACGCCCCAGGCGCGGCGGCTCCTCCCGAGGCCGCCGCCGTCCCGCTTCCGCACCCCGGCGCGCCCCCGCCCGCAAGCCCGCCGCGTAGCAACTACGCGATCAGCAAGCCGACCCATCTCTGCAGGAGGCACCTTTGACGCTGGTTCAGACGCAGTCCCGCCCCGCGACCGCCGGCTCCGTGCACCGACAGGTGACCGAATCGGTCGACAGGGCCGGTCCCCGGGTCCGTGTCGACATGAGCGTCGAGGTGGCGCTGTCCGTCATGGCCGCCGCCCGGACAGACCGGCTGGTCGTCTGCGATCAGGACGACCAGGGCATCGGCCTGGTCACCCGGGCCGGCCTCACCGCCGCCCGCGACGGCTCCGCGTACACGGACCGCGTCTGCCTGCGCGACCTCCTCGACGAGCAGGGCACGGCATCGCCGGCCTTCGCTCTTTCCCGTTGAACCCGTCCCTCTCCGGCCGAACCGTTCTTCCCTACCCCTGTGAGGACCCATGCGCTGCGTCATCGCCCGCTTCCCGTTCGATCTCACCAAGAACGGCGTGCTGGAATCGATGAAGGGCATCAAGCCCGAACCGACCACTGGTGAGACCGTGACCATCGGTCGCCGCCAGTACCCCGTCAAGCAGGTCGGCCAGGTCGTCACCCGCCAGGACCGCCGCGACTTCACCGCCGCCGAGGTCCTGCGGGCCATGACCAAGCTCGGCTTCACCTGCCACACCGCCGCCCCCGAGCCGGCGCCCGCGCCCGTCCTCGACCCGCTGGAGCGGGCCTCCGCGATGCTCGGCACCACCACGCCCGTCTGAACCGGCGCGCAGGGGTGCTGACCCCTGGATGATGACAGTGGGGCCCGACCGGCACGACGGTCGGGCCCCACTGTCATCCAGGGATCGGGTGGGCGAAGGAACTGAACACCGCATCAGTAGGACCGGCGTGCCGCGAGGCGGTCCACGGTCAATATGAACGAAACGACACACCCCTCGTCCCGCGTTCCGCTTCCTCCTAGCCTCATGGCGTCCGTGCAAAGGATCTTCCGCGCACTGATGCGCGGTGGTGTGCCGGGCAGTTGACCGACGAGGAGGTTGGTGTGGCGAATGCCGGGCAAGCGCGATTCTCCAGACGACAGGTACTGGCGGCGACGGCCGCCGGAGCGGCCGGGGCCGGTGTGATGGCTCCGACCGCGGGTGCGGCGGGCGCGGCTCCCGCCGCCGCGCGGGACTACCGGGTGCCGGGCCTGCGGGCCCCGGTCGAGCTGATCGAGGACCGCTACGGCGTACCGCACATCTACGCCGCCAACGAGCACGACGTCTTCCTCGCCCAGGGCTTCAACGCCGCCCGCGAGCGCCTCTTCCAGATCGACCTGTGGCGCAGGCGGGGCCTCGGCGAACTCTCCGCCGTACTGGGCCCCGACCACGTGGCACAGGACCGGGCCACCCGCCTGTTCCTGTACCGGGGTGACATGGACGTCGAGTGGGCGCGCTACGCCGAGGACGCGCGGGCCATCGCGACACGGTTCACCGCCGGGATCAACGCCTACGTCGACTGGCTGGACGCCCACCCCGACCAACTCCCGGAGGAATTCCGCCTCCTCGGCTACCGGCCGGCCCGCTGGCGGCCCGAGGACGTCGTCCGTATCCGCAGTCACGGCCTGACCCGCAACCTGACCAGCGAGGTCAAGCGCGCCCAGGTCGCCTGCGCCGCCGGGGTGGACGCCGACCTGGTGCGCCAGGGGCTGCAACCGGACCACAAGGCGACCGTGCCGGACGGCTTCGACCCGTGCCTGCTCCCCGACGACGTGCTCAAGGTCTTCGAACTCGCCACCCAGGAAGTCGAGTTCAAGGAAGGGGCGATCCGGCAGGCCGTGGTGCGTGACGCCACCACCGAGGGCAGCAACAACTGGGTGATCGGCGGCGGGCGCACCGCCACCGGACGCCCGATCCTCGCCAACGACCCGCACCGCTCCTACTCGGCGCCGTCCCTGCGCTACCTCGCGCACCTGAGCGCCCCCGGCCTCGACGTCATCGGCGCGGGGGAGCCCGCCCTCCCTGGCATCTCCATCGGGCACAACGGCACCGTCGCCTTCGGCCTCACCATCTTCCCGATGGACCAAGAGGACCTGTACGTATACGAGTTGGACCCCGACGATCGCACCCGCTACCGGTACCAGGGCGACTGGGAGCCGATGAAGGTGCTGCGCGAGCGGATCCCCGTCGCGGGCCAGGACGACCACCCCGCCGAGCTGAGCTTCACCCGGCACGGCCCCGTGATCCACGTCGACGAGGAGCACGACCTCGCCTACGCGGTGCGCACCGCGTGGCTGGAGCCGGGCACGTCACCGTACTTCGGCAGCGTCGCCTACATGCGGGCCCGCAACTACCGCGAGTTCACCGAGGCCATGCGCAACTGGGGCGCCCCGACGGAGAACCAGGTCTACGCCGACGTCGACGGCAACATCGGCTGGGTCCCCGGCGGCCTCGCGCCCAAGCGCGTCGGGTACGACGGGCTGCTCCCGGTGCCCGGCGACGGCCGCTGCGAGTGGGACGGCTTCCACTCGGGCGACGACCTGCCGCGGACCCTCAACCCGGCCGCCGGCTTCATCGCCACCGCCAACCAGTTCAACCTGCCACCCGACTACCAGGACATGGGGCTCGGCTACGAGTGGACCAACCCCTTCCGGCACCAGCGGATCGTCGAGGTCCTCTCGGAGCAGCACCGGCACACCGTCGCCGACTCGCAGAAGCTGCAGCACGACCAACTGTCCATCCCCGCACGCCGGTTGACCGCCCTCCTGTCCCGGCTGCGGAGCAGCGAACCCGACCGCCGCCGCGCCTTGCGTCTGCTGGCCGACTGGGACGCCGTCGAATCGCCCGAATCCGCCCCGGCTGCCCTGTTCGAGGTGTGGCTCTCCCGGCACCTGGGCCCCGGCTTCGTAAGGGCCGCGGTGCCGAAGGCCGCCGAGCTGATCGAGGACGCCGACACCCTCGTCCTGCTCGGCGAGTTGGAGAAACCGGGCCGGTGGCTGAAGGATGCGGCGGCCCGCGACCGGCTGCTGCTCGACACCCTCGGGACGGCCTACGCCGAGGTGCGGAAGCTGCTGGGTGACGACGAGCGCGCGTGGCAGTGGGGCAAGCTGCACCACAGCCTCTTCCAGCACCCGGCGTCCGCGGCGCTCAGCGAGGCGGACCGGGCCCGCTTCGACGTCGGCCCGATGCCGAGCGGCGGCTCCCCGGACACGGTCAACGCGGCGACGTACCGCACCAGCGACTTCCTGCACACCAGCGGCCCGTCCTTCCGGGTCGTCATGGACGTCGGCGACTGGGACTCGTCGGTCGCGGTCAACACACCCGGCCAGTCCGGCGACCCGGACGACCCGCACTACCGCGACCTGGCCCAACCGTGGCTCAAGGGCGAGTACTTCCCGCTGGCCTACACCCGCGCGGCGGTCGAGAGGATCGCGGAGCGCCGCGTACGGCTGCTCCCTGCCGAAGGGAACTGAGCCTCCGCAGACACCACCCGAACCACCTGCCGCAGGGCCGAGCCAGTCTCGGCCCTGCGGCCTTTTGGTGTGTCCCAACGCCGCCCCTTTTGATCGATCATTCGTCAGCTCTTGACGTGCTCGTCATGCCCAAGCAACATCCTCCTGCGCACAGTGATAGCACTTATCATTCTATGAGAAGGAGTTCAGGTGAAGGCAGGGATCATCGGTCTGGGTGAAGCGGGCGCGCTCTATGCGGCCGGGTTCGTGGAACAGGGCTGGCAGGTCGTCGGCTTCGACCCGGTCGACGTGCCCACGCCGGACGGCGTCGAGCGAGCGGCGACACTTGAGGAAGCCGTGCGGGACTGCTCTCTCGTGCTGGGACTGACCGGCGCCAAGGCCGCGCTCGCCGTGGCCGAGGAGGCCGCCGCGCATCTGCCCGCGACCGCGGTCTACGCGGACATGAACGCCGCCGCCCCGGAGTTGAAGAGGAGGATCGCCGCGGCCGTCGGAGCCGCCTCGTCCGCGGTGTTCGCCGATGTGTCGGTGATCGGCTCCGTACCGAAGTACCGCCACCGCACCGCGCTCATGGCCAGCGGGGCGGGCGCCTCGGCGATCGCCGAGCACTTCGGCGCGCTGGGCGCACCCGTCGAGGTCCTCGGGGACGACCCCGGTGCCGCATCCGCCCGCAAGCTGCTGCGCAGCCTGTTCATGAAGGGGCTCGGCGCCGTCATCGTCGAGGCCGTGGACGCGGGGCGCGCCGCCGGTGACGAGGCATGGGTCAGGCAGCAGGTCGCGTCGGAGCTCGCGGACGGCGACGCCACGCTGGAGCGGCTCTACGAGGGGACCATCAAGCACGGCGAGCGGCGGGCCCGCGAGGTGGCCGCCGCGGCCGACCTCGTCGGTGAACTCGGCCTCGACGCGCGCCTCGCCGACGCCATCGGCCACGTGCACACCTTGGCCGCACGCCCCGAAGGACTGCGCGACACCTCACGTGTCACCGCCGAACTGCTCGCCGGATACGAGGGCCTCGCGACGGCGAACATCGGCGACGCCACCGACCGCCTCGGTCTCCTCGACTCCGGCATCAGCGCCCTGTGGACCGGCGCCCGGACCGTCGGCCGCGCCCTCACCGTATGGACCCGGGCCGGTGACAACCAGGCGCTGCACCAGGCCATCAAGATCGCCCAGCCGGGTGACATCATGGTCGTCAATGGGCAGGGGGACGTGTCCCGTGCCCTGGTCGGAGAGCTGATCGCCGAGCGCGCCCGAGCCCGTGGCGTGGTCGGCATGGTGCTCGACGGCGCCGCGCGCGACGTCGAGGTGCTCGCCGAGATGGGCTTCCCCGTCTGGGCGCGCGCGGTCACTCCGGCGGGCCCCTACAAGTTCGGTCCCGGCCATGTCGGGGTCCCGGTCGCCGTCGGCGGAGTCGTCTGCACACCCGGGGACCTCGTCGCGGCCGACAGCGACGGCGTGGCCGTCGTCCCCGCCGAGCGTGCGGCGACGGTACTGGCCGCCGCCCGCGAGGTGGAGGCCGAAGAGGCGCGCCGGCGCACCGACATCCGCGCCGCCGCGGCCACCCCAGGAGGAACATCGTGATCGCCGTATGGGCACTGGGCTGCTACATCGCGGCCATCATCGTGTGGAACGCCGTCCTCAAGCGGAACATCGGCGAGGCTCTCATCGTCGGCTTCCTCGTCACCGGCCTGTTCGCCGGCGGCGACATCGCCCATGTGATGTGGCACGGCCTGGTCGAGGCGATGCAGGAGGAGGTCACCTTCGCGGCCCTCGCCTTCGTCTTCATGAGCTATCTGCTGGCCCGCACCCCGGTCCTCGACCACCTCCTGGGCATCCTCAACTCGGTGCTCGGCAGGCTCCGCGGCGGCCCGATCTACACCTCGACCGTTGCGGCCGGTCTCTTCGGGGCCATCGCGCACGTCGGAGCCGCGGTGACCGCGGCGGTCGGCTCGGTCACCATCCCGTGGATGAAGAGGTCGAACGTCAGCGGTGAACTCGCGGCCACCGTCGCCGCGGGCGGCGCCGGCATGGGTGTCACCTTCCCGTTCAGCTCGACCATGTTCATCCTCATGGGCTCGGCGGGCGTCGCCTCGGTGGCCACCACCGACGACATCGTGCTGCCGCTCGCCATCGGCGGCCTGTGGTGTCTCGGCTACCGGCTGGTCGCGGCGTTCGTCATGGTGCGCCGCCACAAGGTGCAGCCCATCGACCGCGGCGACCTGCTGCCCCTGCGGACCAGCCTCGGCGCCGGCTGGACCAGCCTCTTCCTGTTCCTGGCGATGGCGATCCCGCTGGTGCTGACCAAGGGGCCCGTCGGTGCCGCGCTCGACGGCTACGTAGGCCTCGAACTGTCGGACGCGATCAGCCTCATCACCTGGATACCCGTCCTCCTGATCGCCACCGTTCTCGTCCTCGGGCGGCGCCACCTGCCGCGCTCGGGCCGCGAGTGGTGGAACGTGCTCGGCGGCGCCGCCCCGCACTTCGGTGTCATCGGCGTCACGATCGTCGCGGCGTTCTCCGCCTCCAACGTCCTCGGCGAACTCGGACTGCCCGCGCAGCTGACCGCGCTGCTCGCCGGGGTGGAGGCACCGAAGTGGGTCATGGCACTGATCGTCGGGGTCCTCGTCGTCGGCGTGGCCATCCCGCTGACCGCCTCCGCGACCATGGCCGCCATCGGACCCGTCGCCGTCACCTCGCTGGTCGGCGCCGGAGTGCCCCCGGCCACCGCCTGTGTCGCGGTGCTCATCTTCGCGTCCACCGAGGGAGCCTCACCCCCGTCCGGGGCTCCCATCTACGTCGCCAGCGGCATCGCCGGCATCGACCCGGCCCGCACCTTCCTGCCACTGGCGACTTACTACTGCGTCCCCATCCTGCTCGTCGGCGCCGCGGTGGCCACCGGCGTCCTCCCCGTCTGACCGCACCCGACCCGCCCGAACCGGAGGCCCGCTCATGACCCAACGACTCCTGCAAACGCTCTTCCGGCTGAGCATCGTCGTCTTCCTTGCCGGTGGCGCCGTGACCGTCGTCGGCCAGGCACTCGGCCTGGTCCTGGGCGACGCCGCCTGGGTGGAAGGCGTCGCCGCCGACGCCGGACCGGCCACCTGTATCGCGGCGAGCATCAGCGGCATGCTCTCCTTCGCCCTCTCGTACCGGACGCAGGACGCCGAGCGGCAGGACGACGCGAACGGTTCGGAGGCGTCCCGGCCCGCCGCGTCCGCCACCACGCACTGACCGGCAAGTGGCTCCTGAAGCACGGCACGTGCTCGCGGACTGATAAGTCTTATCGGGTCCGTGCGTGCCGACCGACCAGCCAGGAGCCGCCATCATGCCCGCCGAGTCCTCCTCCACCATGCGCTCCCTCGACCGGGCCTTCGACGTCCTGGGCGTACTGGAGGACAGCCGCCAGCCCCTGCGCCTGAGCGAGGTCGCCCGCCGCGCGGGCCTGCACGTCGCCACCGCCCAGCGGATCCTCAACGTGCTCGTCGACCGCGGCTACGCGGCCAGGGAGGACACCGGCTACACCGCGGGCCCGGCCTCCCTCGCCACCGCCCACGCCTTCCTGGTCACCAACCGGCTCAGCCAGGTCGCCCTCCCCGTCCTGCAGGAACTCGCCGCCACCACCCACCTGGCGGCCAGCCTGTTCGTACGCGTCGGCTCGTCCCGCGTGCTGATCGCACGCGTCGAGGGCCGCAACCCGCTGCGCTACCAGCTCCCCATCGGGGAGAAGATGCCGCTCCACCTCGGAGCGGGCAAGGCACTGGCCGCCTGGCTCCCGGAACCGGAACTCGACACCTTCATCAAGGAAACCGCCCCGTTCACCCGGATCTCCGGCGAACAGGTCACCGCGGAGGAACTCGCGGCCGACCTGCGCCGGGTCCGGGAGGACGGCCACGCCCTCTCGCTGAGCGAACGCGTCCTCGGGGTCGCGGCCGTCAGCGCCCCGATCAGCACCCCCGAGGAAGTGCTCGGCGCCCTGAGCGTCACCGGCTCCAGCACCGAACTCACCGAGGACGACCACCCGCACCTCATCAGCGAGGTACGCCGGGCAGCCGACGCCATCGCGGCCCGCTGCCCCTGACAGAAAGCCCACAGCCCGTGCCACTGCCCACGTACCAGGAACTCACGGAGCGCACCGACGCACCGGCCGGCTCCAGCTGGCACCTCTTCCCGACGACCCCGGAACGCGGCATGGCCAACTTCTCGGGCCCGCACCAGATACGCCGCGCCACCGACTGCGTCCGCCGGGGCGCCGCCTTCAACCTCGATCACGCCCTGAACGCCTTCGACCCGCCCATGGCCAAGTCCCGTGGTGTGCCGCACCACCACATCACCGCCAAGCACGAGCAGGCGCGCGACGACTCGCTCGACAACTTCCACCTCCAGGCCAGCACCCAGATCGACGGCCTGCGGCACCGCCGCGCCTCGGGCCACGGCTTCTACAACGGGGTCCCCGACACCGACATCGCGGTCGGAACGGCTTCCCTGGGTGTGCAGTTGTGGGCCGAGGAGCCGCTGGCCGGGCGCGGCCTCGTGATCGACGTGGCGGGGCTGCTGCACGACCGCGGCACACCCCTGGACCACAGCGCGGGCCCGGCGCTCTCAACGGCCCTGCTCGACGAGGCACTGGCGGCGCAGGGGTGTGCCGTCGAACCCGGCGACCTGGTCCTCGTCCACACCGGTTGGGCCGAGTGGTTCCTGTCCGCGAGCCCGGAGCAGCGAGCGGCCACTCGTGCCCAGCGCCGCGCCACCGGCTTCGCGCAGAGCCGCGAGTTCGCCGCGTGGTGCTGGGACCACCGCATCGCACTCATGGCCACCGACACCTTCGCGGTCGAGGTCCTCCCGGTCGCGGCCGACAGTGACTTCCTGGACAGCGCGCCCGAGGACGCGGGCATGATGCACCAGGAGCTCATCGCCAAACTCGGCCTGCCGCTGGGGGAGTTGTGGAACCTCACCGCCCTCGCCCACGACAGCCGTCAACACGGCGTCTGGGACTGCCTGTTGACGGTCAAGCCGCTCAACCTCGTGGGCGGCGTGGGCTCCCCGGCGAACGCCACCGCGCTGCGATAGCCGCGCCGCCCGAGCGCCCGCCCCGCGTGGGCGAGGTGTTCACGAGAGGGCACCGGCCCACCGCATTCCACGTGGTGTCTCCACATTCGTGGCGGGCGCTTTGACCTCGGCGGAGACCGCTCAATAGGTTTCGGGCGCCGAGTACTTCCTCGCGTACACCCATGCCCTGCCACGAAACGGAGCTTTCCCCGTGTCATCCCTTGACGCGTTCACGTCCCACGCGCTCAGCAGCGAAAACCCGGTGACCAGCGCCCCCGAGTGGCTGCGGGACAACCTCGGCACGTTCGTCGGTGTTCCGCTGCGCATCCTGCTGATCGTGCTCGGCGCCGTACTGGTGCGGGCGCTCGCCCAGCGGGCCATCACCCGGACCGTGACCAGGGTCCTGCAAACCAACGAGCACGACAGCGAGCCGCGGCGCACCACGCGCGGTCCCGCCGTGCTGCAGCGTGATGCCTCCCGCGCGCAGGAGCGGCGCGAGCAGCGGGCCCGCACCATCGGCTCGGTGCTCAGCAGCATCGTGACCATCGTCATCTCGGTCATGGGCCTGGCCATGATCCTCGACCAGATCGGCATCGCGCTCGGCCCGCTGCTCGCCAGCGCCGGTGTCGTGGGTCTGGCGATCGGCTTCGGCGCGCAGAGCCTCGTCGCCGACTACCTGGCCGGAATGCTCATCATGATCGAGGACCAGTACGGCGTCGGTGACTCGGTCGACCTCGGCGAGGCCATCGGCGAGGTCGAGCACGTCGGCCTCCGCCTCACCCAGGTCCGCGACCTCAACGGCGGCCTGTGGCACATCCGCAACGGCGAGATCATGCGGGTCCGCAACGACAGCCAGGAGTGGGCGCGCGCGGTGCTCGACGTGTCGGTGGCCTACGACTCCAACCTGGAGAAGGTCTTCGCCGTGCTGGAGGAGACCGGCATGTCCCTGCGCTCGGACCACGAATACGAGGGTGTCCTGCTCGAGGACCCGTCGGTGTGGGGTGTGCAGTCCATCGAGGCCGACGGCATCGTGGTCCGGCTCGTCGTGAAGACCGCGCCGCTGAAGCAGTGGGCGGTCACTCGTGAGCTGCGCCGCCGGGCCAAGGAGGCCCTCGACGCCGCCGGCATCGAACTGCCCTTCCCGCAGCGCGCGGTGTGGGTGCGGGGCGCCAAGGACGCCGACGCGCAGGACGGCCGCGCGGAGGTTCCGATGTCCCGCTGACGGACATCCGGCCTCGACCCGGGCGGGCCCCCGCCCGGGTCAAGGCCGTGGGACTACGGGGCCGGGCTCCGGGCGGCGTCGAGTTCCGTCAGCCGTGCCACCAGGAGAGCGGACTCCTCGGGATCCATGCGGATGTCGAATACGTCGTCCAGCAGTTTGGGCACCTCGTGCGGGAGCACGGTCTGGGTCACCGGCTCCTGCCCCGGTCGCTCCGTCTTCCACGCCAGTGCGTCGAGTGTGTCGTACCGGTCCGTGCGCAGCCGCTGGGTGAACGGACGGGTGACGAAGGGCGAGCGCTCGTGCGTGGACACGAAGTGGTTCCCGAGCGTGTAGTCGATGGGGTACTGCGGGTTCTCGATGAAGACCTGCCGCACCGTCCAGCCCTCAGGCCCCTCGCCCCGCTGGTGCACCGCCCAGCCCTCCGCGCCGTGGGTGATGACCTGCCACCGCAGCAGGTACGGCCACGGCCCGCCCTCGCTGCGAGCGCCGTCGACCAGCTCGATGGGCTCCAGGGGACTCGCGCCGAAACCGATGTCGACCAGCCAGCGCCTGTCGTCGAGGTCCACGATCAGCATCGCGTGGGTCGGCGGACGGGGCGTGGTGGAGTCCGCGCCGATCTGCACCCGCGCGGAGACGGCGGTGAACCGGAAGCCGAGCGCCTCCAGCGCGGCGGCGAACAGCACGGTGTGCTCGTAGCAGTACCCGCCCCGGCCCCTGCGCACCAACTTGTCCTGGACCGACGGCACATCGATCCGCACCTCGCGGTACAGGAACGAATCGTAGGTGTCCCACCGCAGGGCCAGCACATGCGCGCGCTGCAGCGCCCGCAACGTCGCCAGGGTGGGCGCACGGTCTCCCGTGTACTCCAGGCGGGCGAGATAGGCGTCCAGGTCGAGTTGCTCGCTGCTCCACATGTGAGGGACAACCCCGGCGGACTCGACGCCTATTCCGGGCAGCACACCCGAACCGTGCCCGGCAGGTTCACCCCTTCAGCATCCGCTCGCTCAGCTCCCACAGCCGCCGCGCGGAGTCGGGGTCGAGGGAGTGGGACATGGCGTCGGCCGGGACGCTTTCGGCGGTCAGCGGGCGTTCCTCGTCGCCCACCGGTGTGACCCGCTGGCGCGCCGCCCGCCCGGGGCGACGGCCGGACCGAAGACTGGCGGGATGACTTCGCGCCCCTCCTCCGCCCGGTTCCTGCGGCGTGCCGCCCTGGTCGCCGCCACCGCGCTGACGACCGCCCTGTCCGCCACTCTCGTCGCCGCGCCCGCGGCGTCGGCAGCGCCCTGCGCCGACGGCTCCTGCGGCGGCGCCGCCGTCGTCGCCCCGCTGTCCCAGGAGCCGCCCGCCGTCGGCGCGTGCACGAGCCCGGAACCCGTGGTGTGCGAGATCCGCAGCTCCACGCCCGAGGAGCGGGTGGAGCAGCGCGACATCCGCATGCGGTACCTCGACCTCATCGGCGACATGGACCGCGTGCGGTGCGCGATGCGCGCCGAGGGGCACACCCCCGAGGAGATCGCCCGCCGCCTGGTCGACATGCGCAACGACGCCAAGGAGATCACCCGGGCGGGGATGACACCGGAGGAGGTCCGGGTCCTCGAAGCGCGCAACATGGTGAAGTACGGCAATCCACTTGGCCCCACGGCCGACCAGCTCCACGCCAAGTACGGCTCCTGGGAGAAGGTCGCCGACGCCGCCACCCGCACCAGCCGTGCCGTCGACGGCGAACTCGGCCTGGCGTACCTGCCCTGCCCCTGCGACGTGCCCGCCGCGGCCTGACCTCCGGGGGCCGTTCAGCGGCCCCCGTCCCCGTCCGCCGCGCATGCCGCCGGGGGCGCGGCGGCGTCTTCGGTGTCGTGTGCGGGCGGTGGCCAGGCGGGGCGGTGGTGCCAGGGCAGGACCTCCAGGGCTCCGCTCACGGTGGAGTGGGAGGGGAGCAGGTCGTTGCTCGCGGTCTGGGTGAGCAGATCGGACAGCCGTCGGCCGGGGCCGGCCAGCAGGAGCAGGCCTTCTCGGCGCTGCAGCAGCCAGCGGGCGGCGAGCAGGCAGTTGAGGCCGCGCGAGTCGCAGAACGTCAGCGCCGTGACGTCCAGCACCAGATGCCGGTGCCCCGACAGCACACGGGTTCCGATCGAACGAAGGAAGAACTGCTCGCAGTTCTGGTCGAGCTCCCCGCTCACGCGCAGCACAGCGCAGTGCTCGCACCGCGCCAGCTCGGTGACGGACAGGCGGCCGGCCTGCGTGGACATCGTGCCTCCTGGAGTCGTACGGATACGACGTCTCTTCCTCGCTTGCCCCGGACCGTCCCGCGTACGCGCGGAAGTACATCAATGAGCGCAGTCTTGCCGGAGGCGTGCGCCGTATCAATGACGGTGCATCAAGTCACGGGTGTGCAACGGGAGGTGGTGGGTAGGTAGGTGCTCCGCCCGACCGGCAAGGGGAGCTGGTGAAGGCGTGAGTCGCGACGGACACCGCGCCGGGGAGGCGACCCGGATGGCGCCCGGCGTCGCGCTGGCCGTGGTCGCGGCGAGCACGCTGCTGTCGATGAGCGTGTGGTTCTCCGCGTCGTTCGTGCTGCCGCAGTTGAAGCGGGAGTGGGGGCTGAGCCCCGGTTCCGGTGCGCTGTTGACCGTCGCCGTGCAACTCGGCTTCGTCGTGGGCGCGGTGTCGTCCGCGATGTCCGGCCTTGCAGACCGGGTGGCGAACCGCCTGTTGATGTGCGGTGGCGCGCTGGGCGCCGCCGTGGCCAATCTCGGGGTGCTGCTCGCCGACGGGCTGTGGCCGGCCGTCGCCCTGCGGCTCGCCACCGGGTTCTTCCTCGCGGCGGTGTATCCGCCCGCGCTCAAGGAGACCGCGACCTGGTTCCGTGCCGGACGGGGCAAGGCCCTGGGGGTCATGATCGGCGCGCTCACCGTCGGCTCGGCACTGCCCCACGCCGTGAACGCCGCGGGCGGCGTGGACTGGCACCTCGTCATCGCGGTGACCTCGCTGATGGGCGCGTGCGGGGGAGCGCTCGCCCTGGCCCTGCGCTCGCCCGGCCCCTACCCGTTCCCGCGGCGCCGGGTCACCGTCGGCGGCGCCCTGCGCTCGCTGCGCAACCGCGATGTCGTGCTCGCCGACCTCGGGTACGTGGGGCACATGTGGGAGCTGTACGCGATGTGGGGCACGGTGGCGTCGCTGCTGGCCGGCGTTCCGCTGGTGGCTGAGTCGAGCCGGACCGACGCGCTGGCCTCCACCTTCGCCTTCGTGTGCATCGGGGTCGGCGCGATCGGGTGCCTCGTGGGCGGGGTGCTCGGCGACCGGTGGGGGCGTGCCTCCGCCGCCCGGATCTGCCTCGTGTGTTCCGGTGGGGCGGCGCTGCTGCTCGCCGCCGGTGTCGACGCGATGCCGTCGGGCCTGGTCATCGCGGTGTGTGTCTTCTGGGGGTTCTGGGTGGTGGCCGACTCCGCCCAGTTCTCGGCACTGGTCACCGAACGGGCCGACCCCGACTACGTGGGCGGGGCGCTGTCGTTGCAGCTCGCGCTCGGCTACTCCACCACCGCGCTCACGTTGTGGGGCGTTCCCGTCCTGGTCGAGCACACCTCGTGGCGGGTCGCGCTGCTGGTGCTCGCGGTGGGGCCCGCCGTGGGCGTGGCGGCCATGAGCCGGTCGATCGTCAGGGACCGGCGCGCGGCGTCGGCCTGAGGCCCGTCCGCCTCTCCGTCCTCTCCGTCCTCCCCGTCTTCCCCGTCTTCCCCGTCTTCCCCGTCTTCCCCGTCCTCTCCGTCCTCTCCGTCCTCTCCGTCCGATCGTCCGGTTCCACCGCTCGTAGGGCGCGCAGTAGGTGATCTCCTGTCGAGGTGTCCCGCCCGCCGTTCGCCGCGCCGGACGGGGCTTCGGCACGTGGTCCCTCGGGTCGCAGCGCAAGGGCCTCGGCAACCGCCCGGGCGCCGACGCGGCGTGCCCGGTACTCCGCCGGGTTCGTCAGGAACGCCAGCGCCGCCGCGGCGAACACCTCGGGCACACGAGTGAGGCCGGACGCAATGCCCGCCAGCAGACGGCCCGCGTGCAGCCGGTCGGCCGATGCCGAGGGAAGCAGGTCCGGGAGGCGGCGGGAGCCGAGCTGCGGGTAGCCGTCATCGAGGAGGGCCCGTGCCACCCTCGTCGAGGCGGCGTCGCTGCCGTCCACCGGCGCGGGCCACACTTTCGGGGGTTCCTGGCCGGTCAGCTCCACGACGGCGCAGCAGATCCGGAGACGGGTGTCGAGCGGCGGATGCGGCCCCAACTCCTGGGTTTCTCCTGCCGGTTCGGGCTCCAACGCGCCCAACACATCGGCGAGCATCGCGGGGTACGCCACCCCGCATGCAACGCTCGCGCACACGTCCGCGAACACCTCGCCGCACCACGCCTCGGGCAGCGGCGTGCCCGCGAGCCGCGCGGCGATCGTCTCCGTCAGGCCGAAGTCGTCCTCGATGTGATGGCCGGCCTCATGCGCGACGGTCAGCATGGCGGGCACGTGCGAGCCGTAGTACCAGGGCACGTCGATCACGGGGAACGGCAGGCTGCGTACCAGCTGGACGCCCGCGCGCGTGTGCATGCCGCCGCGCGGCAGCAGATCGCGGTACTGCCCGCCGCGCCGGTGTGCCCGCGGCGCCGGATCCCGGCTGAACGACACGAGTGGCGGTTCCTTGTGCCGGGCGTTCCCCGCCCCTTCCGCCGCCTCCAACGGGCCCTTGTAACACGCCCAGGCCAGTTCGTCCGCCGCGTCGAGACACCCCCGGTACTCGTCGAGCCTGCGCAGCGCGAACTTCGACCGGAAGTAGTCCCAGACGTGGTGCAGATCCAGGACCAGCACGTGCAGGCCCGCCGCTCCGGAGCCGGCGGCGAGCTCGGCGCGCGCCGACGCGACACCCTCGGCCAACATGGCCTCCACCGCGCGGAGTTGACTCTGGTGCTTCTCCAGCGGCGCCTGCGCCCCGCATGTCAGCCGCCGCCAGGCGGTCAGTTCGTCGTCCAGCCCATCGAGCAGCGACTCCAGCTCCGCCGACCGTGTCACGACTGACCCATCGGGCGGCGCAGCAGCGCGGAGGACGCCGCGTACAGCGCCGTCGCCCGCAGCGCGTCCTCGTCCGTCTCGAACGTCGTGCCCCGGTCCTTCCCGCCGTCACGGACCACGGTGCGCATGCCGCGTACCGCGTGCGCAACGGCGGCCTCGTCGGACAGCGCCCGATAGAAGGCGAGCATGTGCTCGAGGCCGCTCTCCGGGAACAGCCCCGTGCACACGATCGCGGGGCAGTCACCGAGCCGGAACAGCTGCGCCGCGAAGAGATTGCGCAGCGCCAGCTGGACGTGGAGGTCCACCTCGGAGCCCGGGCACGGCGGATCGAGCACGACCAGCGGCGTGCTCCCCGGCGCGAACCCGGCCAGCCAGCGCGACAGTTGACTCGGGAACAGGTCGGAGCCGCGGGCCTTGCTCTCCAAGCGGCGGGTGTGGCCGGGCGGCGAGAAGTCGACGTACGGCATGCCGTCGCGCTGGCGCAGCGGGGCGGCGATGTGCAGGACATCGGTGCCGTCCGGAGGTGATGTCACCCGCGCGGTGAGGTCGGTCACCGAGTCCACCACGACCAGCTTGACCGGGAACCGGTGCTGCTGCGGGTGGAGTCGGCGCTGCCAGTACGACAGCGGCACCATCCGCTCCTCCTGCTTCGTGCTGAACACCAGGACCTTGCGCGGGCCCGGCTCGCGGGTCTCGTCCCGTTGCAGGACGCGCCTGGTCTCCGGGCCGACGAGGGGCCGCCCCGCCGTCGCGCCCCCGGGCTGTATCCGGTTCAGCGCCTTGCGGGTCTCCGGCCCCACGAGGCCGTCCACGTCGAGGCGCAGACCGAACCGCCGGTTGAGCCGGAGCTGCAGCCAGCGCACATCCATGCGGCGGGCAGCGGAGGGCAGCATGCGGTACATCACCGGCTGCTCGTCGTCGCCCGCCGCGTCCAGCGCGTGCTGCAGCGTCATCTCCCAGGGCAGCGCGTGCGCCGTCGGGTCCTCGGACTCCAGCCGGGCGAACCGCAGCCTGCGCAGCGTGGACTTGCTCAGGGCGGCGCGCAGCAGCCACTCGTCGGCGTGCCAGGCCGCCAGCTTCGCCGGGTGGGGCGAGGCCTCGTCGTCCACCGGGTCGATGTCCGGACGACGGCGAAGCGCCAGCGGACGCTCGCCCGGCCAGTCCTGGAAGAGACGCAGCTCGTCCTGCCGGTCCACATCGCGCATCACCGGCCAGCTCAGGCTGAACAGCAGGTCCTCGATCCGCTCCGGCACGCCGTCGACCTGGATGCGCCGCGCGCAGTCGGTCAGCGTCTGCGGGAGGCTGTGCTGCACGATGCCGGTGTGCGAGGCCAGCGCGACCGCCCGGTGGAACGCCTGAACGGCCGCGGTGCGATCCGGCTCGATCCCGGCGAGCAGCACCAGCGCGGCGAGCGCCAGCCGGGCGTGCGGAACACGCGGCGCGCCGCTCGGCACGGTACGGGGCTGCTCCCACGGCACCCGGCGCAGCAGCCGGACGGCCAACTCGCGTCGGCCGAGCCGGGCCGCGATGCGCCCGCACCGCCACACGATGAGCCGGTTCTCGCCCGCCCCCTCGACGAGGCTCGCCACCGCCCGTTCGAGGCGGTCCTGATCGGCGCCGCCGACCTGGGCGATCAGCAGCCTGGCCAGCGCCTGGTCGGGGTTCCCGCAGTCGTCCGTCATCTCGTAGAAGGGGCGCAGCAGCGGCCACGGCACCCGGTTCTCCAGGGCCGGGTTGTCGACCAGGTCGCGCAGGGTGGCGAGGCGTGCCTGCGCGGGCCGCACCTCGCCGAGTGCCTGCTCCAACTGCCGTAGCTGCTCCTCGGGGTTCTGGTCATCGGTCAGCGCCGCGATACGGCACAGCACCTGCAAGGGACGTACCAGCGCGGGCAGTTCCCCGTACGGCATCGGCAGGCCCTCGACGGACGTCACCCCCTGCGTGCGCTTGGCCCACTCGCGGGCCAGCAGATGCAGGCGCAGCGCGAACTCCGGTTCCTGGCCCGGGGATTCCTTGGGTTCAAGGAGGCGGTGCGCGGAGGTGAGGTCCATGCTGTCGCGCAGCAGGAAACGGGCGAACAGATAGTGGCATTCGGGCTCGCCCGTCAGATAGCCGAGTTCGGACCACAGTCCCGCCGCGCTCGTGAACCAGTCGTCGGCGTCGGACAGTTCCTGGAGCTCCCCGAAGGCCACGCCGCGCAGCTGGGCGTTCTGCGCGAGGTGCCGGTAGCGCTCGGCGCCCTGCAATTGTCCCGCGGCGACGTCCGCACGGTGGATCGCGGTGAGCACGGGCTCCTCCCGCCCCAGCAGCAACTGCGCCTTCGCCTGGAGCCGTGCCTTGTCCGCCTGCTCCGAAGGCGTCGTCACCCGCGCGGCGTCGAGCACGGCCAGGGCCTGCTGCGGGCGCCGGCAGCGCAGCAGCAGCCCGGCCCGCTGGGCGACGGCCTGGAACGTGGGCTGACCGGCCTTCTCCAGCAGCTCGGCGGCCTGCGCGTACAGCTCGATGGCGCGGCCGACGTCGCCCATCAAGCGGCGCTGCGCCGCCTCCGCCGACGCGGCGGTCGCCGCGACGACCCGCTGGTCGATCTCCCGGGCGAAGACGAGGACCTGATGGTAGGCCGCCGCCGTGTCCTGGGAGCGCAGCAGGCGCAGTTGCGCGGCGCGGATGCTCAGCGCCCACAGCCGCTCGAGCGAGGGGAGTTCCCCGCGGGACAGTACGTGCGCGTCGAGCAGGTGCACGGCGTCCCCGGCGTTCCCGCCGAGGCCCAGCATCGCGGCCCGTACGACGTCCTCGCGCACCGAGTGCGGCCGGTCCTGCGGGCTGACGCCGCCCTGCGCGTACAGCTCCTCGGACCGCGTCAGATGCAGCTCGATGTCCGCCCACACATGGTCGTGCGCCTCCGAGGGGGTGCCCTCGGCCATGGCCTCGCGGAACTGGGCGTAGGCGATGTTGAGATGGGCCTCGGCCATCAGCGAGAACGTGATGACGGTGCCGCCGCGCACCTGGCGCGGGACGTCGCGTTCCACGTACTCGTCGCCGAGGATCTCCTCGGCGAGACCGCGCAGTTGGTCGGTGTGTCCGCCGGCCCAGGCGCGCTCCATCGCCGAGCGCCAGCGGCGGGGCGCCCGCGGGTCCCGCATCTGGAAGCGGTGGTAGAGGGATTCGCGCAGATACCAGGCCCAGTTCTCCGGATCGGCCTCGCCGGCGTCTGCGGCCCGCCGCTCGAAGATCCGGGCGAAGTCCCGGTGCAGTTCGGTGAAGACGTTCTTGTCGGAGATCAGGTCGCGCATCGGGCCGAGCACCACGCTGTGGAAGACCACGGACTCCTCGTCGCCCGCGACCTCGCTGATCCACGAGGAGCCGCCCGCGTACTGGAGCAGCTTGCACCAGGCGTCGTCGAGGCGTTCGCGGTCCGGCGGCGGGACGGGCGGGAAGACCGTCCCCTCGTCGTGCAGTTGATGCGCGTCGGTCAGCGGGTCGTCCGCCGCCTGCGCGGGCCCGGCGGTCATCCGCTTCTGGAGGTGGGGCCGCAGGATGTCGTGGACGTGCTCGCGGCGCAGCCGCCGCGGGATCACCCCGTAGCGCACCAGCCACAGCACGACCGGGTCCTCGATGCGCCGCAGTACACGCTTGACGAGGTAGCGGATCAGCGGGTCGCGCAGGCTGCCCAGTTCCTCCGCCGTGACATCGGGGTTCTGGTCGGTGACGTCCGCGAACAGCGCGAGATGGAAGGGCATGCCGTCGCTGCGGCGCACGATGATGTCCCGCAGTTCAGGGTGCCGGACATCGCGCACGTCGCGCAGATAGCGGTCCGCCTCGTCGGGGGTGAACTGCACCACCTGTACGTTCTCGTAGTCGCCCAGCGAGGCGAGCGCCCGGCCGTGCCGGATGCTCAGGTCCGGGCGGCCGGACAGGATCAGGCGCAGCGCAGGGCAGGCGCGCACGGTCTCGCCCAGGAGGCGCAGCAGGCCGTCCGTGTGCGAGGCGCTGCGCAGCACGACCTCCTCCAGCGTGTCCACCACGAGGAGCACGGGCCGCTCCGTGCCGAAGCTCTTGTTGAACCGCGAGGTGAACGCCTCGACGACCTCGCGCTCGATGCGGCTCTCGTCCTGCGACCGGATGCCGCGGGCCGCCTCCGCGGCCGAGCGCGAGGTGGGGCGGCGCAGCAGGGAACGGTACGCGGCGTACTTGTCGAGACCGGTGAACACCCGCTGCGGCAACCGCAGTTCGAGCTGCTCGGCCGCCTCCAGGAGCAGCAGCCAGGGCCAGTGCGCCGCGTTCAGCGGATCGATGACGTCGAAGTCGATCCGGGCGCAGTTGATGTCAGCCTCCGCGGTGACCGCCTTGCGGGACACCAGCCAGCGCAGCTGCATCGTCTTGCCGGTGCCGCCCGTGCCGTGCATCTGCCACACCCGCGGCCCCTGCGCCGACAGCAGCCGCCTGGCCCGCTCCCACAGCCCGTCCGGTTCGAGGAACTGCGCGCAGCGGGCGTAGTCGGCGGCCCAGTACGTGCGGGCCCGCAGAAGTCCGGCACGGTCCTCGGCCAGCCTGAGCAGCGGTCGCGGGGCGATCGCGGCCCGGTCCGGGTCCCTCAGTACGTCGACGAGGTCCTGGCAGCGGGTGAAGTCACGCGCGGTGTCGCTGGTGAGGAACAGGTCGTCGAAGAGCGCGGCGGCGTCCTCCGGGTCGGCGAGCATCAGGTGCCGCAGCTGCTCGGCAGGCCTGCCCCGCGAGGCCCAGTGCTCGCTCAGCAGCCGTTCCAGTTCGACGAGTCGCTTGGGGTACGAAGGCCAGGTGCCCTCCTCCAGCCAGGGGGCCAGATAGGCGGGGCGGTCCGCGTCCGGCACCTGGTAGCACATCCGGTGACCGGGAACCTCCTCCACGGCGCCGCGCTCCAGCAGGGCCGTGAGGCCGACCGGTGCGCCGCCCACGAAGTCCCGGACCACCGCGTACGTCTCCTCGTCGAAGAGCCGCGCGACGGCCGCGGCCCGGAGGGTGTCGGTCCACTCCGGGGGCAGCAGGGCCCGCCGGATGTCGTCCAGGGCCTCGCCCTGGCCGAGCCGGCCCACGAGTTGGCTGAACGCGGCCGCCAGTCGCTCGTCCGGATCGGACATCAGCCCGCCTCCTCCATGCCGTCGACGCCGCCCAGCGCGAGCCATGTGTCCAGGACCCGCTGGTACACCCCGACGTGGAACGACTGCTGATTGCCCTTCAGACCGTTCATGCCGTCCAGGAGCGCCTCGAAGTCCTGGAAGCTCTGGCGCCGCAGAACCCTGTTCGCGTGCCGCTGGCGCTCCCAGAACTCCCTGGCGAGACGCTTGTAGTCGGGCTGCTGGAGGTCGGTGAGGACCACGGGGGAGCCCTCCATGAACTTCTGCAGATGCCGGAAGCCCGGCCAGCTCTGGGGCGCCACGGCCAGGATGCGCAGCGGGAAGTCGCCGCCGCCCTCCTGCACGGGGCCGAGCAGCAACGGCAGGAGGGCATCGCTGAACTCGGACTCGCTGATCCGCTGGACGCTGTCGATGGCCAGCAGATGCGGGCGGCGCCGGGCCACGGCGCGGCTCCGCAGGGTGTTGAGGAAGGCCTGGAAGATCTCGGCCCTGCGCGCCTCGGCGTGCCGGTCGGCATCCACGCTGAAGGAGTGGCCGAGGTCGAACGCGGGCGACGGCATCCCCTCCGCCCACCGCTGGCCGCCCTGCGCGGCGAGGTTGAGCACCTGGTTGAACCGGGCGAACTCCGTGACGTGCATGGCACTGGGCTGACGCTTGTCGTCCGTGCACGCCTCGCGCAGCGCCCGCAGCACGGCCAGCCAGTCCAGGGTCACCGGTTCGTCGCCGTCGCCCCGGCCCGCGTAGTCGGCGAGGTCGGCGTACGTGACGTCCTCACCGCGCAGCATGCAGGTGAGCAGACACCATTTGGCGAGCCACGTCTTGCCGGACTTCTGCCGTGCGGAGGTGATGGCGAGCAGCCGGTCCGGCGGGGCCGTGTCCTGCGGCGGTTCCCACCAGCCGGTGCGGCGTTCCTTGGCCCGCCCCACGAACATCGCGAGCTCCGTGAACGGCCAGCTCTTGTTCAGCCGGGTCAGTTCGGGCTCCGGGTGGCCGAACTTAACCCGCACCACGTCGCGCGGGTCCTCCACGCCGCACTGGAGGACCGGCAGCGCCCACGAAGGGCCGTCCGAGTCGTCGATGTGCAGGTGGTTGCGGGCCGCGGTGACGGCCGCGTCGATCGACTGGGCGCCGGCCAGGTCCTGGTACAGCGAATGGGAGAACTCGGCGGCGGCCGACGACTCGATGTCCGCCTGCATGGACACCACCGCCAAGGAGCCCCGCTCGAGACACGTCTCGACCAGATCCGCGAAGTCGGCCGCCGGGGCGTGCGCGAGGCGGCAGGCGTTGAGCACCACGAGCCGCGGCTTCCAGGAGACGTAGAGGTGATCCATCTGTTCGGGGCCGAGCGTCCAGCTCTCCTCCGGTGCCTCCCAGCGCGGGTCCTGGGGGCCGCTCGCGGGCTGCGCGACATTGAAGTGGAGCCTTCCCACGTCCCCCTCGACCGCGCGCATGCCGTGCCCGATGAAGTGCAGCACGTGCGGGCGGACATGGGTCACCTCCGCGATCAGCTCACGCAGGCTCGGGCCGTCGATCACCTCGGTGTGCACCCGGCCGGGCAGCTGGGTGAGCGCCGCGCCGATCATCGCCAGCTCCTGGTCGGCGAGGAGACGGCGGTCGCCCGGATTGCACACCACCAGGAGCACCCGCAGGGGCCCCTGCTCCGGAGGGTTGTCGGCGGAGGGCCCCACGCGGCGCCCGCGGCGCAGCAGCACGAGGTTGTTGCGCGACCACGCCTGCCGCCTGTCGCGCATCAACTCCCAGGGCAACCGGGCCAGTTCGGGGCAATCGATGTCCACCCTGACGTGCAGCGGGTCCTTCTCGGACGCCCCGGCCTGCAACTCCGCCCAGCGGCCCGCGGGCGCCGCGTCGAACACCGCGCGGTACAGGCGAAGCCCGACCTCCGTCCGCTGCTGCGGGGGCGCCCCGGACTCGAGCGCCGCGGTGAACGCCGAGGCCCTGACACCGGTCGGATCGTGGGCGACCGCCACCAGCTCGTCGCCCAGCTCCCACTCGAACTCACTTGTATTCGTGTGCAGTTGGACCCGGTCGTCAGTGATGCGAATAACTGCGTCGGTCATTGCAGGCCCCCCGAGGGTCTTGCGTGTGCCGTGTGCCGTGTGCCGTGTGCCGTGTGCCGTGTGTGCGTGTGCCTGGTGGCTCGGGCCTAGAGCCGTTCCCCCGACTCCAGGCGTTCCAAGTGGTCCGATTGCTCTACGTTTTCGACGACCGCCCCCGCGTCGTCGCGGGCCTCGTCCAGCAGGAGCGTGGGCACGGGCCCCGCGGCGAGACCACGGCCGGGTTGCGGCGTGCCGTACTCCTCCCGGACGCGCCTCAGCCACGTCCCGCGCACCCGCAGGACCCGATAACAGGGGGTGAGATCCGTCCCGGTCCAGTTCAGGCCCAGCCGGCTCGACGCGCTGAAGGCGGCTCGGCCGGCGAGGTCGACCAGCTGCAACGGCCCCGGCCCGACCGTGCCTTCGAGCCGCAGCTCGGCGCTGGCGCCGCCCTTGTCGGCGATGAGGACGGTCCCGGCGCGGGCACCGACCACGTCGGACACGACGAGCAGATCCGGGTCCCAGTCACCCCGCCACAGCCGCCGCACCAGGCAGTCGGCCAGCCCGGCGAGGTCCGCGAGGCCCGACTGTTCGAGACCGGTGTAGACGATCAGGGCGCTGTGCTCGTCCCGGAACTCCACCAGCGCACCGGCCTCGGCCGCCGCCACCGACGAGAACCCCTGCGCCGCGACGCCCGCGGCCTTGAACCGTACGGCGACCGTGCCCCCGGCGTTGTACGTGATGTCACCCGGAGCCCCCACCGGGCCCCGCTTCGCCTCGATGCCCCGGTCGGCGAGGCTGCCCGCGGGGACCGAGCCGCGGCGGTGCAGTTTGCGCACCTCGCCGACCTCGACGCGCTCCGTCAACGGCCACGCCAGCCACCAGCCGCGGTAGACGTCCCCGAGCGCCTTCCGGTACGCCTCGTATGAACCCTTGGCCATAGCCGCTCCCCCCTTGCCCCCGTGAGAACGCGGCACCTTTTTTGGAGGCTAGCAGCGGTTCCGCTCCCGGGCGCCGGGCCGAACGGCCCCTGCTTCCGGGGGACCCGGACCCCGTACGAAGACGGCGGTACGCGGACGGGACGGGGAGCGTAAGGGGACCGCTCGGCCGGGCCGTCGTCAGGTCACCGGGTTCTCCAGCAGCGTGACCCGGTTGCCGTCCGGGTCGGTCACGGCGGCGAACCGGGAGCGGACCCCGCCGGTCTGTACGGGGCCCGCGGTCAGGCCGCGCTCCGCGAGCCGGGCCAGGGCCTCGTCCAGGTCGGGCACCTCCAGGTTGAGCAGGGTCGACCCGGCACGCTCGGGATCCACGAAGACCTGGAGCCAACCGTCGGAGGTGAGGTGCCAGTCGGCCAGGGACGGCATCGGCCGGGTGTCGGGCGCCCGCCCCAGCAGGCGTTCGTACCAGGTCACCGCGGTGTCGATGTCCCTTACCGGCGCGACCATCAGCACACGCGCGATCTTCATGGGTGACCAGCCTCCTCGATGCGGAGCGTGTTTTTCCCTGTCGCTGTTGCAGACCCCTATGGAACACCGATCTCATCGCCGCCGCCGTGGGAGGCGCCCGCGCCCCACCGCCCAGCAGCACGAGCTAGCAGTCCGACAGAGTGCCCCGGTTCTTGTCCCGCCGCGTGTCCTGGGTCGTCTCCGTGGTGCCTTCCGCGTGGGGAGGCGACGGGGGAGTGGCCGGACCGCCCCCGGTGCGCAGTGTCACGACCGCCGCGACCGCAGTCGCCGCCGCCATCAGCAGGAAACCGAAGGAGAAGGTGGCCACCTGGGCGGCGAGGCCCAGCAGGAGCGAGCCGAGGCCGGTGCCCGCGTCGAAGCCGATGTTCCAGGCGACGGAGGTGGTGTGCCGGTGCTCCGTGCCCGCGCGGTTCAGCGCCTGTACGAGGGTGACACTCTGCAGTCCTCCGTACGCCGCCCCCAGCAGCAGGAGTCCGCCCAGCAGGCCGGGGAGGACGGCAGGACCGGAACGGACGGCCCAGGCGACGAGGCAGAGCCCCGCGCACGCCGCGAGCAGCAGGCCGAAGTTGAGCGGCCGGGCGCTGAACCGGTCCGCGAGCACGCCGCAGCTCCACCGGGTCACCGCCGCGGTCGCCGTGAAGGTGACCAGCGCCCCGGCGGCCGCTGCCGGGGAACCGGCGAACTGCGGGGTGAAGGTGAGGATCGCACCGCCGGCCACGGTCACGAGCAGTAGCAGGACCACCGGCATCAGGATGCGCCGCAGCGTGGCCGCCGTCGCCGTCCGGGGAGCGGAGGGGCCGGGCGCGGGTGTGTCGGCGTCGAGGGCGCGTCCCAGGGCGGGGGTGAACGGCAGGGCGAGCACCGGGAGGATGCCGCACGCGAGGATCGCGGGCAGGGCGAACGCCGCGACCAGGGCAGGCGCCGCCGGGGTCAGCACCACCTGGGGCAGCGCGATCGACAGGCCGTACAGGCCGATGGCCGCACCCTGCCGGCCGGCCGGAGCCAGGGCCGCCACGGCTGTGGCCCCGCACACGGTCATGATGCCGAAGCCCGCCCCGCGCAGCGCCGTGGTGGCGAGGATCGGCCACAGGTTGTCGCTGAGCGCCTGCAGCGGCGCGGGCAGGCCGAGCAGCAGGGCGCCGAGCGCGAACGTCCGCGCCCAGCCCAGCTTGCGGAGCGTGGCTTTGACGCACAGCTGGGAGACGACCGTCATGGCCATCAGGACCGCGGTGACGAGCCCGGCACCGAACTCGTCGGCCCCTCCGTCGAGCGCCCACTGCGGGGACACGGGCAGCAGCAGCGCGAACCCCGAGAAGCAGAAGAGCACCACCACCATCAGGGGCGGGACGCCGCGCGACCGTATGACGGAGGGTGTCGTTCCTTCAGCCATGCAACTCAGTCCTCTTTTCCGTCGGCTTGGCGGGCCAAAGGACGAGCTTAGTAGTGCTTCGTTAGGTCTGTTCGTTGAGGCTGATCAGGAGCATGTTGGATGTGTGGACGCACATGAAGTGAACCGTCTGCGGGCGGAGTTGG
>NZ_JBHWKQ010000028.1:0-51364 GCF_042730865.1 Streptomyces sp. NPDC059897
GTACACGGGCGCGGGGGGGGGCGGGGGTCCGGGTGGGGGCGCCCACCTGTAACTTCGTCAGCTTGGGCGGTTCTTTCCCGTACGGGGGTGGGGGCGCATCCGCTACGGCGTAGCCGCCCCGATGTCGTAACTCCCGTACCGCTACTCGGCCTTGATCGCGTCGAGCATGTTCAGGCGGGCCGCGCGGCGGGCCGGCCACAGCGCCGCCAGGATGCCGACGACCGCGGCGAGCGCGAGGAAGATCCCCATCCGGCCCCAGGGCAGGATCAGCTCGTACGTCGACATGGAGTTGCCGATGAGCTGACCGGCCGCCCAGCCGAAGAACACGCCGAGGCCGATGCCGAGCACGCCGCCGAACAGCGAGATCACCAGGGACTCCAGGCGGACCATCCGCTTGATGCCCTTGCGGTCGATGCCGATCGCGCGGAGCATGCCGATCTCCTGCTGGCGCTCGAAGACCGACATCGCCAGGGTGTTGATGACGCCGAGCACGGCGACGATCACCGCCATGGCGAGCAGGCCGTAGAGCATGTTCAGCATCAGGGTGAAGACCTGTGCGACCTGGTTGGTGATGTCCTGCTTGTCCTGGACCTGGATCGCCGGGTTCTCGCCGAGCGCCTTCGTGAGCTTGTCCTTGGTGGCGTCGGACGGGCCGTCGGACGTCTTCAGCATGACCTGCATGTCACCGGAGCCGGCGCTGAGGTGCGGGGCGAGGGTCGGGCTGTCGATCATGATGCCGCGCATCATCTCGTTGGCCTCGTAGACGCCCGCGACGGTCAGCTTCTGCCGCTTGCCGTCCTCGTAGTGCGTGGTGAAGGTCGAGCCCGTGGTCCAGTCGTGCTCCTTCGCGGTCTTGTCGTCGACGACCACCTTGTCGCCGCCGACCGTGAACTTGCCGCTGTCCAGCGGCAGTTCGGCGAGCTGGTTGATGGTTTTGCCGTTGACGCCGGTCAGGAACTCGGTGCCGCCGTCGACGCGTGCCGGCGAGTTCGTCAGGCCGCTGACGGCCGTGACGCCGGGCGTCTTGTCCAGGGTCTTCACGACGTCGGGGGAGAGCTGGTTCCCGTTCGACATGGCGACGACGTAGTCCGCCTTGAGCGAGTCGGCCGCCATCTTGTTGATCGCGCCCTGCACGCTGCCCGCGATCACCGTGAGGCCGGTGATCAGGGTCAGGCCGATCATCAGCGCCGACGCGGTGGCGGCGGTGCGGCGCGGGTTGCGCACCGAGTTGAGGCGGGCCAGCTTCCCGGAGATGCCGAAGGCGCGAAGCACCGGGGCCGCGAGCGCGATCAGCGGGCGGGAGAGCAGCGGCGTGAGGATGAAGACGCCGATGACCAGGAGGGCCGCGCCGAGGCCCATCGGGGCCTGACCGCTGTCGCCGCTGAGGGTCGTTGCGTAGAGCACGGCGGCGACACCGGCGGCGGAGACCAGGGCACCGAGCGTGTTGCGCAGCACCAGGGACTTGGCGGTGGGCGCGGCGTGCACCGCGTTCATCGCGGCGACCGGCGGGATCTTCGCGGCGCGCCGGCCCGGGAGCCAGGCGGCCAGCATCGTGATGAGGACGCCGACGACGAGCGCGGCGACGACGGTGTCGGGGGAGACGACCAGCGGCCCGTCCGGGATGATCGCGCCCGTCGTGCCCATCAGCGCCCGCATGCCCGCGCCGATGCCGATGCCGACGGCGAGACCGGCCACGGCGGCGACCGCGCCGACGACGAAGGCCTCCAGGAGCACGGAACGGGTGACCTGACGCCGGGAGGCGCCGACGGCCCGCATCAGCGCGAGTTCCTTGGTGCGCTGGGCGACCAGCATCGTGAAGGTGTTGGCGATGATGAAGATGCCGACGAACAGCGCGATGCCCGCGAAGACCAGCAGCATCGTCTTCATGGAGCTCATCGACGACGAGATCTGCTCGGCCTGCTCGTCGGCGAGCTGCTGCGCGGTGGTGGTCTCGGTCTGGCCGGACGGGAGCGACTTGTCGAGCGCGGACTTCAGCTGGTCCTGGCTCGTCCCGGCCGCGGCCGTCACATCGATCTCGTCGTACGCGCCCGGCTTGTGGAAGAGCTGCTGCGCGGTCGGGGTGTCGAAGAGGGCGAGCGAGCCGCCCGCCGAGACGTTGCCGTCGTCGGTGGTGAAGATGCCGGTGAGGGTCGGGGTGAGGACGGGCCCGTCGACGGACATCCGCACCTGGTCGCCGACCTTGTAGCCGGCGCGCTCGGCGGTCTTCGCGTCGAGGACGACCTGGTTCGCGCCGTGCGGGGCGGTGCCCTTCTTCAGCGGGTACCGGGAGTCGGGCTTGTCCGCCTTGTCTGCGGATCCCCAGTAGTTGCCGCCCTTGGTGGAGAAGCCGTTGCCGACGAGCTTGCCGTCCTGGTCGGCGACGGCGGCGTAACCGCTGACGACGCCGTACGCGGAGCCGGCGCCCTGGGTGTCCCGGGCCGCCTTGATGGTGGCGTCGGTGAGCCGGGCCTCCTTGCCGACGGTGTTGCCCTTGTCGGCGGAGCGCTCGGCGGTGACGGCGACGTCGACGTGGCTGTAGCCCTTGGCGGAGGACTTCTCCATGGCGCCGGAGATGGTGTTGGTGAAGACGAGGGTGCCGCTGACGAAGGCGACGCCGAGCATGACGGCGAGCACGGTCATCAGCAGGCGTGCCTTGTGCGCGAGCACGTTGCGCAGAGCTGTTCGGAACATGGGTCTACTCAGTCCTGGGTGGGTGGGGCCGATACGTGGACGCGGACGCTCAGGTCGTCCGCCCCTTCGCGTCGAACCGCTTCATCCGGTCCAGGACCGAGTCCGCCGAGGGATCCCGCATGTCGTCCACGATCCGCCCGTCCGCCAGGAAGATCACCCGGTCCGCGTAGGCCGCCGCGACGGGGTCGTGCGTGACCATGACCACGGTCTGGCCCAGCTCCCGCACGGAGTTGCGCAGGAAGCCGAGGACCTCCGCGCCGGACCGGGAGTCCAGGTTTCCGGTGGGCTCGTCACCGAAGATGATCTCGGGCTGGGAGGCGAGCGCGCGGGCCACCGCCACGCGCTGCTGCTGCCCGCCGGAGAGCTGCGAGGGCCGGTGCCCGAGGCGCCCGGACAGGCCCACCATCTGGATCACGTTCTCCATCCACTGCTTGTCGCCCTTGCGGCCCGCGATGTCCATGGGGAGCGTGATGTTCTCCAGGGCCGTCAGCGTCGGCAGCAGGTTGAACGCCTGGAAGATGAAGCCGATCTTGTCCCGGCGGAGCTTGGTGAGCTGCTTGTCCTTCAGGGAGCCCAGCTCGGTGTCGCCGATCCGGACGGACCCGGAGGAGAACGTGTCGAGGCCCGCGACGCAGTGCATCAGCGTCGACTTTCCGGAACCGGACGGGCCCATGATCGCGGTGAACTCGGCCTGCCGGAACTCGACGGAGACCTGGTCGAGCGCGACCACCTTGGTCTCGCCCTGTCCGTAGATCTTGGACAGATCCGTGGCGCGGGCGGCGGCCGTCGTGGTGGGGCGGCCCGCGAGCGGGGTGGTGGTCACGGGAGGGTGCTCCTGTCGGTCTGTGTGCTGCTTTCGGGGACGCTTCCATCGTCGCGGCGGATCGGGCCGGGAAGGTCAGTCGCAGCTCTCGTTCCGATGGGCGACTTCGGAGGGACCAGGGGAGCCGGAGTCATACCTGGGGATGACCCCGGCCCCTGAGAGACGCCGGACCCGGGGGTGCGCGGACCGGGGCGGTGAAATTCCGTCATTCCGCTGGACGCCGTCTCCGGCGGCGGCAGCGCTCCCGGCAGGTGCTGATGGGCCCCCGCGTGTGCTGATGCACCCTCAGACGTCAATAAAATAAGACAACGTGGGGATGTGCTTCCGCTGATCGGGGGACGCCGCCGGATAGGCTCGGAACGTCGACGCGGAGCCCCACAGCCTGCCCGGATGGTGGAATGCAGACACGGCGAGCTTAAACCTCGCTGCCCTTAACGGGCGTACCGGTTCAAGTCCGGTTCCGGGCACCTCAGAACCTTCCCCTCCGCTTCGCGTCGCGGACCCCAACCTCCCTCGTTCCAGGGAGCGTTGGCGCGCGTTCATCCCTCTCCCGTGCGGCCCTGTGGGCCCGGGCATCCTCGAAACCATTGACACCCGCCCCGTGCGGGGCGAGGATCCGCACAGAACTTGATGAACGAAAGTTCACCAGGCGAACACGCGGAACATGTACCGCGTGGCACGGCACCACAGGCGAACGAACGCAAAGACGCGAGAGGGATCCCGTATGCGCACCACCGTCGGCATCATCGGAGCGGGCCCGGCCGGGCTGCTCCTGGCCAGGCTCCTGCACAACGCCGGCATCGGATCGGTGGTCCTGGAGGGCCGCGATCGCGCCTACGTGGAGCAGCGCCAGCGCGCCGGAATCCTGGAGCAGGGCACCGTGGACGTGCTGCGCGAGGCCGGTGTCGGCGCGCGCATGGACCGCGAGGGCCTGCCGCACGACGGCATCGAGCTGCGCTTCGACCGGCGCCGCCACCGCGTCGACTTCCCCGCCCTGACCGGCGGCAAGCAGGTCATGGTGTACGCGCAGACCGAGGTCTGCAAGGACCTCATCGCGGCCCAACTGGCCGACGGCGGGCCCCTGTTGTTCGAGGCGGAGGCGCTGGCGGTGGAGGGCGCCGACACGGACAGCCCCCGCGTCCGCTTCCGGCACGAGGGCCGCGAGCAGACCCTGGAGTGCGACTACGTGGTCGGCTGCGACGGCTTCTGGGGCGTGGCCCGCAAGGCGGTCCCCGAGGAGCTCGTGCGGACGTACGAGCGCACCTACCCGTACGCCTGGCTCGGCATCCTCGCCGACGTGGCGCCCTCCCACGACGAGCTGATCTACAACCGCTCCGACCGCGGCTTCGCCCTCATGTCCATGCGCTCACCGCACGTCACGCGCGCATACCTCCAAGTTCCGGCCGGCACCGACGCCGAGTCCTGGTCCGATGACGAGATCTGGGCCGAGCTGGACCGCCGCCTGGAGGTCGACGACCCGGCCTGGCGCCTGGAGCGCGGCCCGATCACGTCGAAGTCCGTCACTCCGATGCGGTCCTACGTCCACGAGCCGATGCGGCACGGCCGCCTCTTCCTCGCCGGGGACGCGGCGCACATCGTCCCGCCGACCGGCGCCAAGGGCCTCAACCTCGCCGTCGGCGACGTGGTGACCTTCGCGCGCGCCCTCGTCACGTACAAGGAGAAGGGCGACACGGAAGCACTCGACGCGTACTCCGAGACCTGCCTGCGCCGCGTCTGGCAGGCCGAGCGCTTCTCCTACGCGATGACCACCATGCTGCACCGCGCCCCCGACGCCACGCCCTTCGACGACAAGATCCAGCTGGCCCAGCTGGACCGGGTGACCACCTCGAGGGCGGCCGAGACGGATCTTGCGGAGGCGTACACCGGATTCCCCGTATAGAGGGCCGGAAGGCGGAACACAGAGGGTGCACGGGACGTTCCTCGTAACAGGATGGGAAAGATCCTCCCTGAGCACTAGGGTCGGATCTTTGCCAGACCATTACTCTTGATGGCAAGGCCATACACGGTGGCCATGGAGGAGTGAAATGAGGAGCAGCAACCCGGTCTTCTCGCGACGGGGGTTCAGCCGCGACAACGGCCACGCGCAGTTCAACGCGCAGGCGCCGCAGGCCGGGGGCCCCGCTGTCGGCACGGCGCAAGGCAATCCGTACGCCCAGGCCCCCGCCGGCAACCCGTACGCGCAGAACCCCTACGCGCAGCAGGACGTCCAGTACGGGGCTCCGCAGGCGCCCACCACCACCGGCCGCATGACGATCGACGACGTCATCACGCGGACGGGCATGACGCTCGGCCTGCTGATCGTCACGGCGGCGCTCTCCTGGGCGCTGCTGCCCGTCGACGAGGCCAACATCGGCAAGTCGTACGGCATCGCGATCGGTGCCGGCCTCGTCGCGATGATCCTGGGCTTCGTCCAGGCCTTCAAGCGCAAGGCGTCGCCGGCGATCATCCTGACGTACGCCGCCCTGGAAGGCGTCTTCCTCGGCGTGCTCTCCAGCATCGTCGACAACTGGATCGCCAGCGGTGCGGCCATGCAGGCCGTGCTCGGCACGATGGCCGTGTTCACCGCGGTCCTCGTCGCGTACAAGGCGGGCTGGATCCGCGTCAACCGTCGCTTCTACGGCTTCGTGATGGCCGCGGCGATGGCCTTCGTCCTGCTGATGGCCGTCAACCTGCTGTTCGCCGTCTTCGGCGGCGGTGACGGTCTGGGCTTCCGCAGCGGTGGCCTCGGCATCCTGTTCGGCGTCATCGGCATCCTGCTCGGTGCCTGCTTCCTCGCCCTGGACTTCAAGCAGGTCGAGGACGGCATCGCGTACGGCGCCCCGAAGGAAGAGGCGTGGCTCGCCGCGTTCGGTCTCACCATGACGCTGGTGTGGATCTACATGGAGTTCCTGCGGCTCATCGCGATCCTGCAGGGCAACGACTAGGCGTAACAGCCGCCCGACGGTAGGGGGCCCGCGCACCGGAAGGTGCGCGGGCCCTTTCCGTTTCCTGGAGGTGAGTGTTGTGAAGGGGAGCGGCGCGCTAACGGAATCGCCGTGCGGCGCGCCTCAGGTCGTACTCGTGGATGATCGCCTTCGCGTGGCCGTACGCGAGATCGTGCTCGCCACGCAGCCAACTGACCTTCTCTTCGAAGCGAAGGAAGCAGGGGCCTTCTTCGACGGTGCGCATCCAGTCGGCAAGTTCACGACCGGTGCAGTGGGGGATACGAGCCAGCAGATTGCGGTGGGTCTCCTCGGAGAAGACTTGGGACATCGGCGCCTCCGGAACGCTTCGATGTGGCCGGGTCTTCACCTCACCGTGCCTGAGCACTCGGGCCTTGTAAACAGCTACAGTCGGCGCGTGCTTGATACGACGCCTTTGACCGCAGCAGTGGATCAGTTCGCCGACCGGCTCCGGGCCGCGCCGCAGAGCAGATTGCAGCGGAGTGCGGCGGCGGAGGCGCTGGCGCTGGCCAGGGAGCTTTCGGCGCGGGCGCAGAAGCTGGATGCGCCAGGCGAGCCCGTGCGGGAGATGCCCGATGCGGGGATGTTCGCCGCGGCCGACCAAGTGACGGTCGCGGGGCGGGACTTGGCGGTCTCCCTCCGGGATGCGGGGGAGTTGGCGGAGGCCGTGGAACTGGTCGAGCTGTCGATGAAGCGGGCCGGGGTCTAGGGCCCTTCTGACGGATCAGGCTGGATGCGGGAGGCCGCTTCATTCGGCTCCGGGGGATTGGTTCAGGCCGAGGCTATGACCCGGTCGGCCAGTATGTAGACGTTGTCCTTGGCGCACTCGAAGGTCAGGGCGTACGCGCCGGAGACGCCCGAGCCGCCGAGCAGCACCGGGGTCTCACCGTCGCGCAGGGCGGACGCCAGCTGCTCCGCCGTCTCCCGGTGGCCGGGGGTCATGCAGAGCGTCGTGCCGTCGGCGAACACGTACACGTCGAGCGTGCCGAGCGGGCCAGGGCGGACGTCCGCGAGGGCGGTGCGGGTCTGCGCCAGCTCCTCCAGGCACTGCACCGTGCGCTCGTGGTCGCCCACGACGGGCGACTGCACCGGGACGAAGTCGGGGTGCGAAGGGTGCCTGCGGCGGGCGGCGGCCAGCTCGGGCGAGTCCTCGACGATCTCGTCGAGCGCGGCCGTGCCGGCGAACTCGTCCTCCGGCTCCAGCGAGGGCTCCCCGAAGGGCTCCAGGCCCGCGAGGTCCGCCTGCCGCGGCAGGAACATGTCGTCGCCCAGCGCTCCGCCGGCCAGGAACGGCGGCAGCTCCGAGCTGTCCCGCGCCTCCTGGGCGGCCCAGAACGCCCGGGCCTCCGCCAGCTCGCGCTCCCGCTCCTCGGCGAGGGCGTCCGCGACGGCGTTGCGTATCGCCTCGGCGTCCGGCGTGGCGCGCGCGGCGGGCACGGCGGGCAGCGCCTGGTCGGCGCGGTCCCTGCTCAGCTCGTCGCGCAGCTCCGAGACCTGTCGACGCAGTCCCCTGACGTGCTGCAGGGTGACGGCTCCGACGGCCGTGGCAGCGGCCGTGGCGAGCACAAGAACACTGATGGCTGCGGGCATGGCGCTCACTGACGTACTCCCGGTTTCAAGTCGACCCCCGACTTCCTACATCAGCTTGAAGCCTGGACGAACCAGCTGTCAGTGCATTACGTCACGAAACGGACAGGTCTTTTGGCGGGTGTTTAGCACCGGTATGGGGTGGGAACGGGGTTGACCTGCGAAAATGAATCTCCCCCGAGATGCACGTCACATCCTGGGGGAGATTGGATCACGAACGGATAGACCGCGGGGGTCCGGCGGGGGTCAGCTCAGGCGCTCGATGACCATCGCCATGCCCTGTCCACCGCCCACACACATGGTCTCCAGACCGAACTGCTTGTCGTGGAACTGGAGCGAGTTGATCAGCGTGCCGGTGATCCGGGCGCCGGTCATGCCGAAGGGGTGGCCGACGGCGATGGCGCCACCGTTCACGTTCAGCTTGTCCTCGTCGATGCCCAGCTCGCGGGCGGACGGGATGACCTGCGCGGCGAAGGCCTCGTTGATCTCGAACAGGTCGATGTCGTCGACGCCGAGCCCGGCGCGCTTCAGGGCCTGCTTGCTGGCCTCGACCGGGCCGAGGCCCATGATCTCGGGGGACAGGCCCGAGACGCCGGTGGAGACGACGCGGGCGAGCGGGGTCAGGCCCAGCTCGCGCGCCTTGGTGTCCGACATGACCACGAGGGCGGCGGCGCCGTCGTTCAGCGGGCAGCAGTTGGCGGCCGTGACGAGGCCGTCGGGGCGGAAGACGGGCTTGAGGCCCGAGACGCCGTCCAGGGTGACGCCGGCGCGCGGGCCGTCGTCCTTGCTCACGACGGTCCCGTCGGGGGTCGTGACGGGGGTGATCTCGCGCTCCCAGAAGCCGTTCTTGATGGCTTCCTCGGCGCGGTTCTGCGAGCGCACGCCGAAGACGTCCATGTCCTCGCGGGTGATGCCCTTCAGGCGGGCCAGGTTCTCGGCGGTCTGGCCCATCGCGATGTACGCGTCCGGGACCAGGCCGTCCTCGCGCGGGTCGTGCCACGTGGTGTTCTCCTGCGTCGCGACCTCGGCGGTGCGGGCCTCGGCCTCGGCGAAGAACGGGTTGTGGGTGTCGGGGAGCGAGTCCGAGTTCCCCTTCGCGAAGCGGGACACCATCTCGACGCCGGCCGAGATGAACACGTCGCCCTCGCCGGCCTTGATGGCGTGCAGCGCCATGCGGGTCGTCTGGAGCGAGCTGGAGCAGTACCGGGTGACGGTGCAGCCCGGGAGGTGGTCCATGCCCATCTGCACGGACACGATGCGGCCCAGGTTGTTGCCCTGCTCGCCGCCGGGGAGGCCGCAGCCGAGCATCAGGTCGTCGATCTCGCGCGGGTCGAGCTCGGGGACCTTGGCGAGGGCGGCCTGGATGATCGTGGCGGTCAGGTCGTCGGGGCGGAGGTCCTTGAGCGACCCCTTGAAGGCGCGGCCGATGGGGGAACGGGCGGCTGAGACGATCACTGCTTCGGGCATCACGCGGCTCCAGATCTTCGATACGGCTGACCGTGAGGGAAGTTACCCGTACGTACGGCTCGGGTCACCGGTACGGGGGTGTGACCCCTGCCGCACTTTACTAAGCGCTTGCTCAGTGTTCCACGGGTTGACCGGATATTTGTGCGCGCCCACCCGGCGCACGCTCACGGGGCTCCGCCCCGGACCCCGCGCCTCAATCGCCGGCGGGGCTTGAATGGCCCACCCAAATCAAGCCCCTGCGGCGATTGGGCAGCGGGGTCCGGGGCAGAGCCCCGGGAGCGGAGGGACGGTCAGGCGCTGGATTGCGGTACCGGTTCCTCCGTCGTGACCCGCCGGCGCCGGCGCCGCTTGAGCAAGGCCCACGGACCCCGGGGACCGGTCGGCATAGCGGCAGCGACCTCCGTGCCGCCCTCCTGGGCCGCCCGCGCCGCCGCACGGGCCACCGGCAGGAAGCCCTCGGAACGGGAGACGTCCGGGCGCTCCTCCTCCGGCCACAGGCCCAGCGCGGCGCACAGCGTGGGCAGCACCGCCATCGCCGCGGTCGCGTACCCCTCCATGGACGGGTGGTAGTTGTCCGGGCCGAACATCTCCCGGGGGTTCGCCGAGAACTCGGGGCCCAGCAGGTCGCCCAGCGACACCGTGCGCCCGCCCTGCTCGACCGTCCCGATGGTCTGCGCCGCCGCGAGCTGCCGCGAGGCGCGCCGGGCCAGCCAGCGCAGCGGCTGCTGGACCGGCTCCACCGAGCCCAGGTCGGGGCAGGTGCCGACGACCACCTCCGCACCGGCCGTGCGCAGCCGCCGGACGGCCGCGGACAGGTGGCGTACGGACTTCGTCGCCGGGATGCGGTGCGTGACGTCGTTCGCGCCGATCATGATCACGCAGACGTCCGGCTGCCAGTCGGGGTCGGCGAGGCCGAGCGGCACCTGCCGGTCCAGGTCGTCGGAGCGCGCGCCCGGCAGCGCCACATTGCGCAGCTCCACGGTCCGCTCCGCCACCGCCGCGAGCCCGGACGCGAGCAGCGCGCCCGGCGTCTGCCCCGCCCGGTGCACGCCCTGCCCCGCGGCCGTCGAATCGCCCAGCATCAGGAAGCGCAACGGTTCGCCGTCATGAGGGCCGTACATCCGCCGCCCGTACACCCCGTCCGCCGCCGGCACGTGCACCGGCTCCGAACCGTGGTTGCCGACCTGACGGCGCGCGATCTGTACCTCGGCGAGCACGACGCCGACCGTGGCCGCGCCCAGCAGCCCGATCCCGCCGCCGCCGTACGCCGCGCCCGCTGCGATCCGCCGTGCCACCCTCGCCCTGCTCGACATGTTCCGCGGCCACCTGCCTCTGCGACTCTTTTACGGCTACAAGGACTCCTTGCCCCGTTATCCCTGTCGGCCAATCGCAACGCCGGATGAAGCGACATGGTCCATGGTGTGCCGCTTACCCTGGCGACACCATTACGGAGGAGAACCCGGAGACCACGGTGCGCATCCACGAATCGATGATCGACCTCGTCGGCAACACCCCGCTGGTGAGGCTCAACAAGGTGACCGAAGGGCTGCGGGCGACCGTCCTGGCCAAGGTCGAGTACTTCAATCCCGGCGGCAGCGTGAAGGACCGCATCGCGCTGCGCATGATCGAGGCGGCGGAACAGAGCGGGCAGCTGAAGCCCGGTGGCACCATCGTCGAGCCGACCAGCGGAAACACCGGTGTCGGCCTCGCCATGGTGGCCCAGCAGAAGGGCTACAAGTGCATCTTCGTCTGCCCGGACAAGGTCTCCACGGACAAGATCAATGTGCTGCGGGCGTACGGCGCCGAGGTGGTGGTCTGCCCGACGGCGGTGGACCCCGAGCACCCGGACTCGTACTACAACGTCTCGGACCGCCTCGTCCGTGAGACGCCCGGCGCCTGGAAGCCGGACCAGTACAGCAACCCGAACAACCCGGAGTCGCACTACCACTCCACCGGGCCCGAGCTGTGGGAGCAGACGGACGGGCGGATCACCCACTTCGTCGCGGGTGTCGGCACCGGCGGCACCATTTCCGGGACCGGGCGCTATCTGAAGGACGCGAGCGACGGGCGGGTCCAGGTGGTCGGCGCCGACCCGGAGGGCTCGGTGTACTCCGGCGGGTCGGGGCGGCCGTACCTCGTCGAGGGCGTCGGCGAGGACTTCTGGCCGACCGCGTACGACCGGGAGGTCGCCGACGAGATCGTCGCGGTGTCCGACAAGGACTCGTTCCAGATGACGCGGCGGCTCGCGAAGGAGGAGGGGCTGCTCGTGGGCGGCTCCTGCGGGATGGCCGTCGTGGCGGCGCTGCGGGTCGCGGAGCGGCTCGGGCCCGACGACATCGTGGTCGTGCTGCTGCCGGACAGCGGGCGCGGTTATCTGTCGAAGATCTTCAACGACGACTGGATGGCGGACTACGGCTTCCTGGAGGACTCCGGTCCCAGCGCGCGCGTCGGCGACGTGCTGAAGGACAAGGAGGGCGGCGCGCTGCCCTCGCTGGTCCACATGCACCCGGAGGAGACGGTCGGCGAGGCCATCGACGTACTGCGCGAGTACGGGGTCTCGCAGATGCCGATCGTGAAGCCGGGGGCCGGGCACCCGGACGTGATGGCCGCCGAGGTCATCGGGTCCGTGGTGGAGCGGGAGCTGCTCGACGCCCTGTTCACCCAACGGGCGTCCCTGCACGACCCGTTGGAGAAGCACATGTCGGCGCCGCTGCCGCAGGTCGGATCCGGGGAGCCGGTGGCGGACCTGATGAGCGTGCTGGGTGCGGCCGACGCGGCGATCGTGCTGGTCGAGGGCAAACCGACGGGTGTGGTGAGCCGTCAGGACCTGCTGTCGTTCCTGGCGAGGACCGGCGCGAAGTAGCGGCACGGGGTACCGGAGCCGCTGGTTCGCGAAAACGGTACGAGCGCGACACGTGCGCGCAGCACCGGCTTAACACGGACCCGGCACATTGGTGTGTGGCGCCAGGAACTCCGGAGCGGCTCCCGGACCTCCACGGACGCCCTGGGTGTGCACACGGCCTGACCCGGTGCAACACCCTTCGCGGGGACCGCCGTCGTCCCGCCCCCCGTTCACGGGGGTGCGGCGGTCCCCGCGCAATTCACCTCTCCCGTACGGGAGTCACTCGGATTCACTCCATGAAGAGGCCGCGCTCCGCGGCCCGGACGTCGAACTCCTCGAGCCGCGCCTGTGCCTGCGGCAGTTCGTCGCACATCGCCTCCAAGAGCACCCGCCCCAGCAGCATCGGTGAGCACGCCGTGTCGAAGGCGAGGCCCGTGCCGACCGCCGCGGGCAGCAGTAGGTCCGAGTGCCGGGCGACGGGCGCGAAGGCGGAGTCGGCGACCGTGACGACGGTCAGGCCCGCCTCCTTCGCGTACGCGAGGGTGTCGACGACCTCCCGCGGGTGGCGGGGCAGCGCGAAGCAGAGCAGCGTCGTGGCGCCCGCGCGGACGGCCGCGTCGATGCGGTCGGCGAGCATGGTGCCGCCCTCGTCGAGGAGGCGTACGTCGGGGTGCACCTTCCCGGCGAAGTACGCGAAGCCGAACGCCTGGGACGCGGCCGCGCGCAGCCCGAGGACGAGCAGCGTCGGCGAGGCGGCGAGGAGCCGGCCCGCCCGCTCGACCGGCTCCGGGTCGGCGAGCAGTTCGGCGAGGTGCCGCAGGTTGGCGATCTCGGCTTCCACGGCCTGCTGGTACTCGTTGGCCTTGGTGGCGGAGGCCGGTTCGGCGGGGGCCGTCTCGCGCAGGTGCTTGCGCAGCGCCGGGTAGCCGTCGAAGCCGAGCGCCACCGCGAAGCGGGTGACGGAGGGCTGGCTGACGCCCGCGAGCTCGGCCAGCTCCACGGACGACAGGAACGGCACCTCGGCCGCGCGCCGCACCATGCAGTGCGCGATGCGCCGCTGGGTGGGGGTGAGGCGGTGCCCCTCGAAGAGGTTCTGGAGGCGGGCGGAGGGGCTGTGCGTCCCCGCGTCGCTCCCCGTGCTGTCCGTGCGCTCGCTCATGTCTCCCGCCGGTCCATTCAACGGCCGATTCGTGCATGATTCTATTCAGGGCCGGGGGCGGGGCGCCAGGCCTTCGGGCTGGCCGGGGCCCCTTCCGTCACTGCCCGGCGAATTCCGTCACTGCTCGGCGAACCGGCCGAGGAGGGCCGCCGCCCGCTCCACGTCCGCCGTCAGGGGCCGGTCCGCCACGTCGTCGGGAAGCTCCCGCGACGCCAGCTCGAAGGCCCGCCCCACGGGCAGCTCCGCGTCCGGGTGCAGGTCGCGGAGCCGCAGCGCCCGGACCGCCGCGACCAGTTCGCAGCCCACGACCTGGCGGAACGCCGCGCACGCGCGCAGGGTCTGACGGGCCGCCAGTGAGGCGAAGCTGGCCTGCTCCTCGACGCCGCGCGAGAGGACCGCGTGGCCGAGGGACGCGGGGGCGGAGAAGGCGCGCAGGTCGGCGAGGGCGCCACCGGCGGCGTACTCCAGGATCATCACGCCGGACGAGGCCGGTTCGCCGTCCGCGAGGAACGGGCGCAGGCGGGTGAAGTTCGGTTCGTTGAGCGTGGACAGGCGGGACGTGGAGAGGCGGGCCACCTGGCTGATCGCGAGCCGGAAGTGGTCGAGCGCGAGGGCCAGTTGGGCCATGTAGAAGCCGCCGTGGTGGTACGCGGCCATCTCCGTGTACGAGATCAGGGGGTTCTCCGCCGCGGCGTTGATCTCCACCGTGAGGACGTCCTCCAGGGCGTCCGCCGCGTCGAGTGCCGGGCCGTGGATCTGCGGCACGCAGCGGAAGCCGTACGGGTCCTGGATCCGGCCGAGCGGGGGCGTGGGGTGGTCGTCGGCGCCGAGGATCGCGCGCATCCTGGCCGCCACGTCGAAGCTGCCCTTGTGGCGGCGCGACTCGTGCACGGGCAGGGCGTACGCCTCGTAGGAGCCGTCGACCGCGAGCAGGCTCAGGGCCGCCACCAGGTCCGTCGCCGCCAGCAGGTCGCGCAGCTCGTGCAGGGCGAGGGCGGCCTGGCCGAGGGTGAGGGCGTTGGAGGAGATCAGGGCCAGGGCGTCGTTGTTGTCGAGGGGCTGCGGCTTGGGCGGGGTGCCCTTGCCGCGCCACGGGTGCTCGCCGGCCAGGGCCAGGCCCATCTGGGACAGCGGCGCGATGTCGCCGGTGCCGACCGAGCCGTGCTCGTTGACCGCCGGGTAGGCGCCCGCCTCCAGGGCCTCGCACAGGGCCGTGACGACCGTCGGGCGCAGGCCCGCGCCGCCGGCCAGGAGCTGGTTCGCGCGGACCGCGAGCATCGCCCGCACCTCGCGCTCGGGCAGCTCGTCGCCGATCGCGCCCGCGTGGCTGCGCAGCAGGCGCAGGCCGTGGTCGGCGGCGGCCTCGGTGGGCACGTCCTCGCTGCGGTTGGCGCCGACGCCGGTGGAGCGGCCGTAGACCCTGCCCCACGCGGCGATCTCCCGCGCCGCGTCCCAGGACCGCTCCACGCGCTTCATGGCGTCCGTGCCGGGGACCGGGCGGGCGCTCGCGTGGGCGAGGCGGACGACGTCGGCGACCGGGAGGCCGTGGCCGTCGAGCACGACGACCGGTTGCGCCGGGTGGGACATCACGGGCTTTTTCCTCCTCGAACGCTGACTAACGGTCGCCTGTGCCCAAAAGGGCTTCCGTGTCTCATAGTTCGGTCCCGACAAGGGGATTTACCGATGATTTACACGGAGGCATTGACAAATTATTCACGCACCGAGAACTCTGCATGACGATATGCAGGACGGGCAAGAGGACTCCAGAGGCGCTCCATGATCCAGTTCGAAGCGGTCCACAAGCGATTCCCGAACGGCACGACAGCGGTGCATGATCTCTCGCTCGACATGCCGGAAGGGGGCGTGACCGTCTTCGTCGGGTCGTCGGGCTGCGGCAAGACGACCAGCCTCCGGATGATCAATCGTATGGTCGAGCCCTCGTCGGGCACCATTCGGGTCGGCGGGCGCGATGTCCTGGAGCAGGACGCGGCTGAGCTGCGGCGTTCCATCGGGTACGTGATCCAGCAGGCGGGGCTCTTCCCGCACCGCACGGTGCTCGACAACGTCGCGACCGTGCCGCTGCTGCTCGGCTGGGGGCGGAAGAAGGCGCGGGCGGCTGCCGGTGAGCTCCTTGAGCGGGTCGGCCTCTCCGCCGAGATGGGCAAGCGGTACCCGCACCAGCTCTCCGGCGGTCAGCAGCAGCGGGTGGGGGTGGCGCGGGCGCTCGCCGCGGATCCGCCGGTGCTGCTGATGGACGAGCCGTTCGGGGCGGTCGACCCCGTCGTGCGCACCCAGCTCCAGGACGAACTGCTGCGCCTCCAGACCGAGTTGAGCAAGACGATCGTCTTCGTCACGCACGACATCGACGAGGCCGTGCGGCTCGGGGACCGGATCGCCGTGTTCCGGGAGGGCGGGCACCTCGTGCAGTGCGCTCCGCCGGAGGAGCTGCTCGCGCGGCCGGCCGACGAGTTCGTGGCGGACTTCCTCGGCGCCGAGCGCGGGCTCAAGCTGTTGTCGCTCTCGACGCTGGAGGATGTGGCGCAGGGCGCCGCGCCGGAGGGCGGTTCGTGGGAGCTGGTGCTCGACGAGGGCCGCAAGCCGGTCGCTTGGCGCGAGCGGGACGGCGGGGGCGAGACCCCCGTGCGGGCGCTCCGCGACGGTGACTCGCTGTTGTCGGCGTTGAACGAGTCGGTGGCGTCGCCCGTGGGGCTGGTCGTCCGGGTGGACGCGGACGGGGTGTTCACCGGTGTGTCGTCCCGGGACGACGTCCATGAGCGGTCGGGCCGGGCGCACCTTGACGCTCAGTCCGGGTCGACGCCTCGGGGCTCTGCCCCGGCCCCCGCGGGCTCTCGTCCCACTGCGGGGCTTAATTTTGCCGACCCGGCGCTCGACGACGCCCAACCGGCGTCCGGTGACGCCGGATCGAAGTCTGACGACGCTGTACCGGGGCTTGATGGTGCCGGATCGGAGCTTGATGGCGCCACGTCGGCGTCTGATGGCGCCGCATCGAACCCTGATGGTGGCGCGTCGGAGGCTGGTAGCGACGTGTCGAAGTCTGTTGGTGGTGCGTCGTCCTCTGGTGGCGACGTGTCGAACTCCGATGGCGCCACGTCGGCGTCTGATGGCGACGTGTCGAAGCCTGATGGCGGTGCGGCGGAGTCTGATGGCGCCGCATCGATCCCCGATGGTGGCGCGGCGCAGGCTGGTGGCGCCGCATCAAAGCCTGATGGCCACGCGGCAAAGCCTGATGGTGGTGCGTCGAAGGCGGATGGTGTCGGCGCGGGGAGCGGCGAGAAGGCCGGAGGCACCGCGTGACCATCGACTGGGAATGGATCGGGTCGCACCAGGCCGATCTCGCCACCCTCACCCTCTCCCACCTGCAAGCCGCGCTCAGCGCCGTCGTGTTCGGGCTGGTCATATCCCTGCCGCTCGCCGTCGTCGCGCATCGGGTGCGGGCCCTGCGCGGGTTTCTGCTCGGGATGTCGAACGTGCTGTTCACCATTCCGTCCATCGCGGTGTTCGTGCTGCTGCTGCCCGTCTCCGGGCTCACCCGCACCACCACCGTCATCGGGCTGACGATCTACACCCTCGTCGTCCTCCTGCGGAACACCGTCGAAGGCCTCGACTCCGTGCCCGCGAAGACGAAGGAGGCCGCGAAGGCGATGGGGACGCGGCCGATGCGGACGCTGCTCACCGTCGAGCTGCCGCTCGCGCTGCCCGTGATCATGGCGGGCGTGCGGATCGCCACCGTGATGGCCATCTCGCTCGTGTCCGTCGCGACGTACATCGGGGACGGAGGCCTCGGGCAGCTGTTCACCGACGGGTTCCAGCGGAACTTCCCCACCCCGGTGATCGTCGGCGTCGTGCTGACCCTGCTGCTCGCGCTCGTCGCGGACGCGCTGCTCGTCGGTGTCCAGCGGCTGCTCACCCCGTGGACCCGCACCCGGACCCGGAAGGCCTGAAGCCGTCATGTTCGAACTCTTCAAGAATCTCGGGGCCTGGCTCGTCGGCGGCGAGCAGTGGGCGGGCAGCGACGGCATCGCGACGCGCATCGCCGAGCACCTCCAGTACTCGCTGCTCGCCACGCTCGTCGCCGCCGCCATCGCCCTGCCGGTCGGGCTGCTCATCGGGCACACCGGGCGGGGCGCCTTCGTCGCCATCAACCTGTCGTCGTTCGGGCGGGCGCTGCCGACCGTGGGCCTGGTCGTGCTGGTGTTTCTCGCCAGCGGGCTGTCCATGTGGCCCGTCTACATCGCGCTCGTCGCCCTCGCCGTGCCGTCCATCGTCACCAATACGTACGCCGGGATGACCGCCGTCGACCCCGAGGTGCGGGACGCCGCGCGCGGGCAGGGCATGAAGGCCCACCAGGTGCTGTTCCAGGTCGAGTTGCCGCTCGCGCTGCCGCTCATCATGACCGGCCTGCGGCTCGCTCTCATCCAGGTCGTCGCCACCGCCACCATCGCCGCGTACGTGTCCTTCGGCGGGCTCGGCCGCTACGTCTTCGACGGGCTCGCCCAGCGGGACCTCGTGCAGGTGCTCGGCGGGGCCGTGCTCGTCGCGGTGGTCGCCATCGTGCTCGACCTGGCCCTGTCCGGGCTTCAGCGGCTTCTCTTCCGCAACCGTCCCACCACCCTCAAGTCCGCCTAGGAGCACGCCAGATGAGCAAGATGAACCGACGTACTCTCCTCGGCGGCCTGGCCGCCGCGGCCTCCGTCCCCGCGCTCGCCGCCTGCTCCAGCGGCATCACCTCGCTCGACCAGCAGGGCGGCTCGCTCTCGGGCGGCGGATCCAGCAAGAAGGGTGTCACCATCGGCACCGCCAACTTCACCGAGAACCAGGTGCTCGGGTACCTGTACGCCGCCGCGCTCGAAGCGGCCGGGGTGAAGACGAGCGTGCGGCCCAACCTCGGCACCCGCGAGATCCTCATCCCCGCCCTCAAGGGCGGCGACATCGACCTGCTGCCCGAGTACCAGGGCGCCCTCCTGCACTACCTCGACACCAAGGCGAAGGCCACCGAGGAGGGCGAGATGCAGAACGCCCTCGCCATGGTGCTCCCGGCGGGCCTGCAGATCCTCCCGTACGGGATGGCCGAGGACTCCGACGCGTTCGCGGTGACCCGCGAGACCGCGGAGAAGTACAAGCTCAAGTCGCTCGCCGACCTCGCGAAGCACAACGGGAAGCTCGTCATCGGCGCCGCCCCCGAGGTCAAGAAGCGGCAGGTCGGCGCCGTCGGCCTCAAGGACGTGTACGGCGTCGAGTTCAAGGAGTTCAAGTCCCTCGACTCGTCGGGCCCGTTGGTGAAGGGCGCCCTGAAGAAGGGCGATGTCGACGTGGCGAACCTGTTCACCACCGACACCGACATCGCCGCCAACGACTGGGTCGTTCTCAGCGACCCCAAGAACCTGGTCCCCGGTCAGCACGTCGTCCCGCTGATCGCCGACCGCAAGGCCGACTCGACCGTCCGCAAGGCCCTTGCCCGCCTGGGCAACGTGCTGACGACCGAGGACCTCACCGAGCTGAACCGGCTCGTGGACAAGGACAAGAAGGACCCCGAGGACGTCGCGAACGACTACGCGCGCCGCCACGGGATCGGCAAGAAGTAAGGAGGCCATCCCATGGCCGCAGCGGTAGTGGAGAAGCACTCCATCGACGTGGTGCCGGACAGCGAGCGGCACGGCAGCGCGTTCAACCAGTTCACGCTCTGGCTCGGCGCGAACCTCCACATCACGGCCGTCGTCACCGGCGCCCTCGCCGTCGTCTTCGGCGGCGACGTGGTCTGGTCGCTGATCGGGCTCGTGGTCGGCAATCTGCTCGGCGGCGCCGTCATGGCGCTGCACTCGGCGCAGGGCCCGAAGCTCGGGCTGCCCCAGATGATCCAGTCCAGGGCCCAGTTCGGCGTGAAGGGCGCCGTCGTCCCGCTGCTCCTCGTGATCCTGATGTACGTCGGGTTCTTCGCGAGCGGCACCGTGCTCGCCGGCCAGGCCACCGCGCGCCTCACGCACACCAACGACACGACCGGCATCATCTTCTTCGCCCTCGTCACGGGCATCGTGGCGACGGTCGGCTACCGGGTCATCCACGTCCTCGGGCGGGTGGCGAGCATCGTGTGCGCGCTCGCCTTCGTCTATCTGGCGGTGCGGCTCTTCGACCGGGTCGACGTCGGCGCGCTGCTGTCCGACGCGCACTTCTCGCTGCCGATGTTCCTGCTCGCCGTCTCCCTCTCGGCGTCCTGGCAGCTCGCCTTCGGCCCGTACGTCGCCGACTACTCGCGCTATCTGCCGCGTACGACCAGCGGCAAGGCCACCTTCTGGTGGACGCTCGCGGGCTCCGCGCTCGGCTCGCAGTGGTCCATGGCGTTCGGTGTGCTGGTCGCGGCGAGCGCGGGCGAGAAGTTCATCGACAACCAGGTCGGGTACGTCGTCTCGCTCGGCGGGGCGGGGCTCGCCGCCTCGTTCTTCTACTTCGTGATCGCGCTCGGCAAGCTCACCGTCAACGTGCTCAACACGTACGGCGGCTTCATGTCGATGGTCACCGGCATCAGCGGATTCCGCGGGCAGCGGGTGCTCTCGCAGCGCGGCCGGGCGCTCTACATCGGGACCATCATGGTCGCGGGCACGGTGGTCGCCCTGGCCGGCAAGGACAGCTTCCTGACCTCGTTCAAGGACTTCCTGCTGTTCCTGCTGACGTTCTTCACGCCGTGGTCCGCGATCAACCTCGTCGACTACTACCTGATCTCCCGCGAGCGCTACGACACCCCGGCCCTCTTCGACGCGAACGGCCGCTACGGCGCCTGGCGCTGGGACGCGCTCCTCGTCTACGGGATCGGGCTCCTCGCCCAGCTGCCGTTCCTCGTCACGCACTTCTACACGGGCCCGCTCGTCGAGCCGCTCGGCGGCGCGGACGTGTCCTGGATCGTGGGCCTCGTCGTGCCCGCCGCCTTGTACTGGCTGCTCGCCCGGCGGAGTGGTGCGGGGGTGTGGCCCAGCGAGAAGACGGGGGATAGCCCTACTGCGGTGGGAGCCACCGCTCCGTAACGTCGAGCGGTATGGAAGCCCGCGAACGCGCACGCGACGCCGAACTCAAGAAGGAACTCGACGCCACCCTGCACGCACGCAGGGAACTGGGTGACGAGTACGAGCCGGCGCTCGTCGACTCCTTCCTCGACAAGGTCGAGCAGCGACTCGACTCCGTCGTCGACCGCAGGGTGCGACGACAACTGGCCGAGCACCGGATCACCGTGGCCCGCGGGGCCCGCGACTCCGGCGCGGAGAACTGGGGCGAGCGCTTCGGCTTCGCCGTCGTCTCGCTCGTCCTCGCCATCCCGCTGTCCGCGATCGCCGTGGTCAACGCCGGCCTGCCGGGGCTCTTCGTGGCCTGGGCGGGGATCGTCGGGGTGAACGGGCTGCACGCGGTGCGGTGGGGGCCCGTCCGCCGCCGGGAGCGGCGGGACCGCGAGGAGTCCGACTGGGAGGGGTAGCCGGGCGCGGGCCCGCGGCGAAATGAAAGGCGCCGTGCTCCCTCCGGAGCGCGGCGCCTTCGCGTGCTCGCCTGTGCTCAGAGCCTGCGCACAGGCGCTCAGACCTCCAGCTCGGCCTCGATCTTCTTCAGCTGGTGGCGGGCCATCGCCAGGTTCGCCCGGGACTTGTCGAGCACCAGGTACAGGAAAAGGCCGTTGCCGCCGCGCCCTGTGAGCAGGCGGATCAGGTGGTACTGGGTGCCGAGGGTGATGAGGATGTCCTCGATGCCGTCCTTGAGCCCCAGCTGCTCCATGGTGCGCAGCTTGGAGCGGACCACGTCGGTGTTGCCTGCCGCCGCGACCTCCAGGTCGAAGCTCTTGGAGCCGCCGATCGTGCCGAGGGCCATGCCGCTCGTGTAGTCCACGAGGGCCGCCGCGGTGGCGCCTTCTATGGAGGCGAGGGCGTCCTTGAGTGCGGTGTCGGTGTTGGCCATGATGCTGGTCCTTTCGTGCGTTCGTGAGGGCGTGCCGGTGGTCAGCTCGTGGGCTGGGGCGGCACATTGGCGGACGGCCTGACCGGGAGTCCGGTCTCGGTCGTGGCGGTGGACGCCGTGCGGGCACGGGCCCGGCCGCGGGTGCGGGGGGCCGGCTCGGGCGGCGCTTCTTCCTCGTCGGGAGCGGTGAGTTCCCCGATCCGGGCGCCGGAGCGGCGCCCTTCGAGATGCAGGCGGCCGACGTTGACCCGGTCCTGCGCGAGGAGCGTGAGGACGGCCGTGTCTCCGGCCGCGTAGGTGGCGATGTAGCCGTCGGCGCCGCGCACCAGGAGTTCGCGGAAGGCGCCCTGTGCGGTGGCGTCGGCGAGGCGCTGGGCGACGCCGAGCGCGGTGGCGGTGAGCGCGGCGACGCCCTCCGGTTCGATGCCCGGGGTGTCCTGGGCGAGGACCAGGCCGTCGACGCTGGCGGCGAGGGCGCCGGTGACCTGCGGCACGCGGACCCTCAACCGTTGCAGTTCGGCGAGGAGTTCGCCCTGGTCGACCATCGGAGGTCTCCTTTCGGGGGTGCGGGCGGCGGAACGCAGCAGGCGTTTCACAGGGCCTCCAGACCGGCGCGCAGCCGCCGCAGCAGGGCCACGTCGGGGTCCTCGACGACGGCGAGCTCCAGCCACTCGGGCGGAGCGGGGGCGGGGGCTGTGGTCACCAGGCCGCACGCGGCGAGGCGCCGCAGGTCGACCAGGGTGTGGAAGGTGGGCCTGCCCAGGGCGAGCGCTATCTGGGGGGCCGTCCGCGCGCCGTCGACCAGGTCGAGGACGCGGCGCCTGCGCGGTGGTACGCCCGCCTCGTCCTGCCGGATGATCCGGCTGAGCGGCGCCGTGTCCGTGTCGGGCTCCGGCCAGATCCGCTGGAGCAGCTCGCGGCGGCGCAGCGTCTCCCGCTCGACGGCCGCCACCGGCACCGGGCGCACCGTCCCGAACCAGTGCGAGACGCCGTAGCGGAACCGGCTCGGCCCGCCGCTCGGGGCGAGCGTGAAGTACGCGGCGTCGAACAGGGCGCCCAGATGGCACAGTTCGAGCGCCCCGTCGGAGAGCCGGCCCTGCTCGACGAGGAAGCGGCCGACCCGCTGCCGCGCCCCCGCCCGGTCCACGGCCTCCGACCACCGCTCGGCCTGCACCGCGCCGCCCGTGGTGAGCAGCACGTCCATGCCGGGCGTCGCGGGCGACTCCGCGTGCACGACCCGGCCGCCCTGGAGGTAGAGCGTGCCGTACTCCCGGATCAGGGCGCCGGTGGCCTGCTCGTCGGCGAGGCGGGTCAGCATCGGCGAGACACCGGGGGAGGCGGCGGTGCTCATCCGAGGACCAGCCGGTCGGCTATGTCGGTGAGCCGCAGCCGGGCGAGCGCGAGGTTGCCCTCGTCCCGGTCGAGCCACAGGTGGACGAAGACGCTGCTGTCGAAGGTGGTCCGCACGAAGCGCAGCAGGTGGTACCCGTCGCGGTTGGTGACGATGACGTCCTCGACGGGCGGCGACTTGTCGGACGCGGTGCCCGGCGCCCAGTCGCTGCCCTCGGCCGGGGCGAAGGCCAGGTGTTCGGCGGCGAGCCGGGCCAGTTCGGCGGTCTCGGCGGCGGTCTCCTCGTGGTCGCCGTTGCGTGCCGCGCCGACCGTGCCGAGGGCGAGTCCGCTGGTCCAGTCGACGACGGAGGCGCCGCGCGCGCCCGGCAGCCGCATGACCTCCAGGAGACACTCGTCAATTCCGGGCACGCCTCGGTCTCCCCACCTGATCGCCGCGTATGTGTCACTGGTGCGTGTGTGACGACGAAGCTACGGAACGTACGGAGACCAGGTGAGGCTTCTGGCATTTCCCAGTGGAACATTCGCCGAGCGACTAAAATCCGCCAACCGGCCGCAGGGATGGCTCAGTTCTCCCCGTGCGCCTTCATCACCGCCTTGTTGACGGCCCACAGTCCGATCCCGATGGCGATGAGCACGCCGGCCCGGATGTAGACCTCGGCGGGCCGGTCGGCGAGCGGGCTCGCGAGGATCAGCGAGGTGATCGCGCCGAGCACCGGTAGGACCGTCGGCGCCCGGAAGTGCCGGTGCCCGACCGGGTCCTTGCGGAGTACGAGCACGGCCACGTTGACGACGGCGAACACGCACAGCAGCAGGAACGACGTGGTGTCGCCGAGCCCTTCGATCTCCCCGGTCGACACGAGCCCGACCGCGAGCAGCGTCACGAAGACGATGCCCACGACGGGCGTGCGCCGCCGGGGCAGCACGCGGCCCATCGCGCGCGGCAGGATGCGTTCGTTGGCCATCCCGTAGCAGAGCCGCGAGGCCATCATGATGTTGATGAGCGCCGAGTTGGTGACGGCGAACAGGGCGATGAGCGCGAAGAGCTTGTGCGGGAACTCGATGCCGCCGGCCTTCACCACTTCGAGCAGCGGTCCGCTCGACGCTTCGAGGACCTTGTAGTCGACGAGCAGCGAGGACACGAGCGCGACGAGCACATAGATGGTGCCGGTCACGGTGACGCCGATGAAGATCGCGCGCGGGAAGGTGCGGGCCGGGTCCTTGGTCTCCTCGGCCATGTTGACCGAGTCCTCGAAGCCGACGAACGCGAAGAAGCCCAGCGCTGTCGCCCCCAGCACCCCCGTCATCAGGGCGAACCCGGTGCCGCCCGTCTCGATGTCGGTCAGCCGCGAGGGCTCCCCGTCCCCGGTCAGGACGGCGTACGCGCCGATGGCGAGGATGACGGCGAGGCCGGTCAGCTCGACCAGGGTCAGCACGACGTTCGCCTTCACCGACTCACTGACGCCCCGCAGGTTCAGCGCGGCGAGCGCGAGCACGAACAGGATGGCGATCAGGGTGGGCGGCAGCGCGTTGTCCGTCAGTTCGCCGAGGTAGTCGCCGCTGAAGGCGCGGGCGGCGGCGCTCGCGGACGAGAGCCCCGAGCACATCACCATGAACGCGACGATGAAGGTCAGGAACGGCACCTTGAAGGCCTTCTGCGCGTAGAGCGCCGCGCCCGCCGCCTTCGGGTACTTGCCGACGAGCTCGACGTACGAGGCGGCGGTGAGCAGCGCCACCACGAACCCGATCACGAACGGCAGCCACAGCGCGCCGCCGACCTTCCCCGCGACCTTGCCCGTGGTCGCGTAGATCCCGGTGCCGAGGATGTCCCCGATCACGAAAAGGACCAGGAGTTTCGGGCCGATGGCCCGGTGCAGCGGGGTGTCGTCCGTTGGCGGCGGGTCGGCGGTGGGTGTCGGTGACGCAGTCACTGGGCCTCCCGAGAGGTGCGTAGGTGTACGCCCGGGTACTCGGCGCCAGGTATGGATTCCCCCCGACCCCTCTTGACTAGCCCTATTCACGAAGCCAGGATGTGAATAGAAGTTCCAACAGTTTGTGGATACGCATCTCAGGAGGCCGCCGATGTCAGGACCCCGCCCCGTACGAGCCCCGCGCGGCACCGAGCTCAACACCCTGGGGTGGCAGCAGGAGGGCGCCCTGCGGATGCTCATGAACAACCTCGACGGCGAGGTCGCCGAGCACCCCGACAAGCTCGTCGTCTACGGCGGCACCGGCAAGGCGGCCCGGTCCTGGGAGGCGTACGACGCGATCGTGCGCACGCTGAAGACGCTGGAGGCGGACGAGACCCTCCTCGTCCAGTCCGGCAAGCCGGTCGGCGTGCTGCGCACCAGCGAGTGGGCCCCGCGCGTGCTGCTCGCCAACTCCAACCTGGTCGGCGACTGGGCCAACTGGGAGGAGTTCCGCAAGCTGGAGGCCGAGGGCCTCATGATGTACGGCCAGATGACGGCCGGCTCGTGGATCTACATCGGCAGCCAGGGCATCGTCCAGGGGACGTACGAGACGTTCGGCGCGGTCGCCCGCAAGAAGTTCGACGGCACCCTTGCCGGCACGATCACCCTCACCGCCGGTGTCGGCGGCATGGGCGGCGCCCAGCCCCTCGCGATCACGATGAACGAGGGCGTCGCGATCTGCGTCGACGTCGACGAGACCCGCATCGACCGCCGCATCGGCACCCGCTACCTCGACGTCAAGGCCGACAACCTCGACCACGCGCTTGAGCTCGCCGTGCAGGCGCGCGACGAGCGCCGCGGCCTGTCCATCGGCGTCGTCGGCAACGCGGCCGAGGTCTTCCCGGAGCTGCTGCGCCGCGGCGCCCCCATCGACATCGTCACGGACCAGACGTCGGCCCACGACCCGCTGGCCTACCTCCCCGTCGGCATCTCCGTCGAGGACTGGGACAAGGAGCGCGAGGCGGACCCGGCCGGCTTCACGGAGAAGGCCCGCCAGTCGATGCGTCTGCACGTCGAGGCCATGGTCGGCTTCCTGGACGCGGGCGCCGAGGTCTTCGACTACGGCAACTCGATCCGCGACGAGGCCCGCAAGGCCGGCTACGACCGCGCCTTCGACTTCCCCGGCTTCGTCCCGGCGCACATCCGCCCCCTCTTCGAGGAGGGCCTCGGCCCGTTCCGCTGGGCGGCGCTCTCCGGCGACCCGGAGGACATCCGCAAGACGGACCAGGCGATCAAGGAACTGTTCCCCGAGAACAAGCACCTGCACCGCTGGCTCGACATGGCCGCCGACCGCATCGCCTTCGAGGGCCTCCCGGCGCGCATCTGCTGGCTCGGCTACGGCGAGCGCCACCTGGCGGGCCTCAAGTTCAACGAGATGGTCGCCAGCGGCGAGCTCTCCGCCCCCGTCGCCATCGGCCGCGACCACCTCGACTCCGGCTCGGTCGCCTCCCCGTACCGCGAGACGGAGGCCATGAAGGACGGCTCCGACGCGATCGCCGACTGGCCGCTCCTGAACGCTCTGGTCAACACGGCCTCCGGCGCCTCCTGGGTCTCCCTCCACCACGGCGGCGGCGTCGGCATGGGCCGCTCCATCCACGCGGGCCAGGTCTGCGTCGCGGACGGCACGGACCTCGCCGCCCAGAAGATCGAGCGCGTCCTGACGAACGACCCGGCGATGGGCGTGATCCGGCACGTGGACGCGGGTTACGAGCACGCGGCGGACGTCGCGGCCGAGCGCGGGGTTCGCGTCCCGATGCGGGAGGGGGAGTGACCAATCAAGCAGAGCCGGTCATTCAAGCCCCTGCGGCGTTTGAGCAGCGGGGTCCGGGGCAGAGCCCCGAGTCCGCAGCCCCTGGCGCGGAGCGCAACCTTTCGGGAAGGGGCGGGTTGGGGGAGCCTCCAAGCTTTTTGGAAATGTGGCGCGACCTGCTCCCGGTCGGCCGCAACGCCGACTCCGGCGGCTACAGGCGCCACGCCTGGACCGCCGCCGACGCCGACTGCCGCGCCTGGTTCAAGGCCCAGGCCGAGAGCCGCGGCCTGACCTACGAACTGGACCGCAACGGCAACCAGTGGGCCTGGCTGGGCGACCCGGAAGCCGGCGACGCCGTCGTCACCGGCTCCCACCTGGACTCCGTCCCCGACGGCGGCGCCTTCGACGGCCCCCTCGGCGTCGTCTCCTCCTTCGCGGCACTCGACGAACTCCGCCGCAGGGGAGCGGAGTTCACCAAGCCCATCGCCATCACCAACTTCGGCGACGAGGAAGGCGCCCGCTTCGGCCTGGCCTGCGTGGGCTCCCGCCTCACGTCCGGCGTGCTGACCCGTGACCAGGCCCACGAACTCACGGACGCCGACGGCATCACCCTCCCCCGGGCGATGGAACGCGCGGGCTACGACCCCGACGCGATCGGCGCCGACCAGGAACGCCTCGACCGCATCGGCGCGTTCATCGAGCTGCACGTGGAACAGGGCCGCGCCCTCGACCTCTCCGGCGACGCCATCGGCATCGCGAGTTCCATCTGGCCGCACGGTCGCTGGCGCTTCGACTTCCGCGGCGAGGCCAACCACGCGGGCACGACCCGCCTGGTCGACCGCCGCGACCCGATGCTGTCCTACGCGGAGACGGTCCTCGCGGCCCGCCGCGAAGCCCAACTGGCAAACGCGGTAGCCACATTCGGCAAGATCTCCGTCGAGCCGAACGGCGTCAACGCGATCCCCTCCCTCGTACGCGGCTGGCTCGACTCCCGCGCCGCCGACCAGGAATCCCTGGACGCCACGGTCAACGGCGTCGAGAAGGCGGCCCGCGAGTACGCGCAGGCGCACGGCATCGACGTATCGCTGACCCGCGAGTCGTTCACGCCGATCGTCGAGTTCGACGACGCGCTCCGCGACGAGCTCGGCCGCATCCTCGGCACGGACACCGACCTGAAGGTGCCCGTCCTCGGAACGGGAGCGGGACACGACGCGGGAATCCTCGCCCAGTCGATCCCCACCGCCATGCTGTTCGTACGCAACCCGACGGGCGTCTCGCACTCCCCGGCCGAGTCCGCGGCCGAGGACGACTGCCTCGAAGGGGTGCGCGCACTGGCCGACGTACTCGAAGGGCTGGCCTGCAAGTGACGACGACCTACTGGCTGGAACACGCCTGGCTCGGCACGCATGTCGAGCCCGGCGTGGCCGTGGACGTGTCGGACGAGGGCCGCTTCACCGCGGTCCGCACGGGGGTCGGCGCGCCCCCGCCCGGCGCGACCGCGCTGCGCGGACTGACCGTCCCCGGCCTCGCCAACGCCCACAGCCACGCCTTCCACCGGGCCCTGCGCTCGACCGTGCAGGTCGGCTCCGGGACGTTCTGGACGTGGCGCGAGGTCATGTACTCGGTGGCCGACCGCCTCACCCCGGACACGTACCACACGCTCGCGCGGGCCGTGTACGCGGAGATGGCGCTCGCGGGCATCACGGCGGTGGGCGAGTTCCACTACCTCCACCACGCGCCCGGCGGCACCCCGTACGCCGACCCGAACGCGATGGGCGAGGCGCTCATCGCGGCGGCGGACGAGGCGGGCATCCGCATCACCCTCCTCGACACGGCGTACCTGTCCTCCGGCTTCGGCAAGGAGCCCGACCACCACCAGCGGCGGTTCAGCGACGGCACGGCCGAGGCGTGGGCGGAGCGGGCGTCGCTGCTGAAGGAGCGCCCCGGAGTCCGGATCGGTGCGGCGGTCCACTCGGTACGAGCGGTCCCGGCGGCGCAGCTGTCGACGGTCGCGGACTGGGCCTCGACCCGCCGCGCCCCCCTCCACGTACACCTCTCCGAGCAGACGGCGGAGAACGACGCGTGCCAGGCGGCGCACGGCTGCACGCCGACCCAACTCCTCGCCGACAACGGTGTGTTGAGCGCCCGCACGACGGGCGTGCACAACACGCACCTCACGGACGCCGACATCGCGCTCCTCGGCGGCTCGGGCACGGGAACGTGCATGTGCCCGACCACCGAACGCGACCTGGCCGACGGCATCGGCCCGGCGCCGCGCCTCCAGGCGGCGGGCTCCCCGCTCTCCCTCGGCTCCGACAGCCACGCGGTCATCGACCTGTTCGAGGAGGCGCGCGCGATGGAGCTGAACGAGCGCCTGCGCTCCCGCACCCGCGGCCACTGGACGGCGGCGGCCCTCCTCCGCGCGGCCTCCGCCGACGGCCACGCGGCCCTCGGCTGGGACGACGCGGGCACGATCGAGCCGGGCGCGCGTGCGGACCTGGTCACCATCCGCCTCGACTCCGTCCGCACGGCGGGCCCGGCCCCCCGCTTCGGCGCGGAAACGGCCGTCTTCGCGGCAACGGCGGCGGACGTCTCCGACGTGGTGACGGGCGGCCGGGTGGCGGTCCGCGACGGCGAACATGTCCGGGTGGGCGACGTGGCGGGGGCCTTGGCGGAGGCGATCGCGGCACTGCACTGATCAAGCCCGACCGGCGGAAAATCAAGCCCCGCCGGCGATTGAGGCGCGGGGTCCGGGGCGGAGCCCCGCGACCTCAACCACGGGCGCGAAGCACCAACTTTCGGGAAGGGGCGGGTTGGGGAGAAAAGTTCCCCACCCGCCCACGGAGAGGACCCATGACGAACCGCACGACGGCCATCACCAACATCGGCACCCTGGTCACGAACGACCCGACCCTCGGCGAGGGCCCCCTGGGCCAGCTCCACAACGCCGCCCTGGTCATCGAGAACGACAAGATCGCCTGGGCGGGCCCGACGGCCAAGGCCCCCGCGGCCGACACCACCCACGACGCGGCGGGCCGCGCCGTGATCCCCGGCTTCGTCGACTCCCACTCCCACCTCGTCTTCGCGGGCGACCGCACCGCCGAGTTCAACGCCCGCATGTCGGGCCAGAGCTACTCCGCGGGCGGCATCCGCACCACGGTCGCGGCGACCCGGGCGGCCACGGACGAGGCCCTGGAGGCGAACCTCAAGCACCACCTGGCGGAGGCCCTCCGCCAGGGCACGACAACGTTCGAAACGAAGTCGGGCTACGGCCTCACTGTTGAGGACGAGGAACGCGCCCTCCGCATCGCATCGGCCCACACCGACGAGGTCACCTACCTCGGCGCCCACATCGTGTCCCCGGACTACGCGGACGACCCGGCGGCGTACGTGGACCTGGTGACCGGCGAGATGCTGGACGCCTGCGCCCCCCACGCCCGCTGGGTCGACGTCTTCTGCGAGAAGGGCGCCTTCGACGGCGACCAGGCCCGCGCGATCCTCACGGCGGGCAAGGCCAAGGGCCTCCTGCCCCGCATCCACGCGAACCAACTGTCGTACGGCCCCGGCGTCCAGCTCGCCGTCGAGGTGGACGCGGCATCGGCCGACCACTGCACGCACCTCACGGACGCGGACGTGGACGCCCTGGCGCAGGGCAACACAGTGGCCACCCTCCTCCCCGGCGCCGAGTTCTCGACCCGCGCCGAGTGGCCGAACGCCCGCCGCCTCCTGGACGCGGGCGCGACGGTCGCCCTCTCCACGGACTGCAACCCGGGCTCGTCCTACACGTCCTCGGTCCCGTTCTGCATCGCCCTGGCCGTACGGGACATGGGCATGACCCCCGACGAGGCCCTCTGGTCGGCCACGGCGGGCGGCGCCAAGGCCCTCCGCCGCACGGACGTCGGCCACCTCTCCCCGGGCGCCCGCGCCGACCTGACGTTCCTGGACGCCCCGAGCCACGTCCACTTCGCCTACCGGCCGGGAGTCCCGCTGGTGTCGGAGGTGTGGCGAGCGGGGGTCCGCGCCGCCTGAACGCCGGGCTGGGCGGCACCGCCCCGGGACTGGAGGTATCTACTAGGCTGGCACTGGCCATGTGGCCCGCGTCCGTGAGCCGGGATCACGCCCTTGGACAGTCGTTACTAGGCGCTGGAGGAAGTCGTGACCGCTGAACTCCCCAGCTGGATGATCCCGCCCCGGCCCAGTGGCTGGGAAGCGGATGATCTTGACCGCCTTCCCCAGGCGCCGCGGCACACCGAACTCATCGACGGAGCGTTGATCTTCATGATGTCGCCGCAGCGGTCCTGGCACTCCCGGCTTGTGGAGAACCTGACCTTTTCCCTGCGGCAGGCCGCCCCGGCGGGCTTCGACACCGAGCGGGAGATGACGGTCCGGCTCGACAAGAAGAGTCGCCCCGAGCCCGACATCCTGGTCACCACCGCTTCGTACGACCCGGACCGTACGTGGTACGCGCCCGAGGACGTCGCACTGGTCATCGAGGTCGTCTCGGAGGAGTCGGCCGACCGGGACCGGTCCCTCAAGCCGTTCAAGTACGCGCAGGCCAGGATTCCCCATTTCTGGCGCGTCGAGGACGAGACCGGCACGCCCGTCGTCCACACCTACGAACTCGATGCCATGACCCACGCGTATGTGGCCACCGGCATCCACCGTGACCGCCTGAAGACGGCCGTACCGTTCCCCCTCGACCTCGACCTCACGGGCCTGGTGCCCTGACGCACGGGGCCACAGCGCCTGTCAGCCGCGCCCACACCAGCTTCCCGTCCCGCGTCGGCAAGGTGCCCCACCGGTCGGCCGCCGCCGCGATCAGGAACATGCCGCGCCCCGACTCCGCCTCCCAGTCGGGCTCCGCGCACGGCACCGGCAGGACGGGGGAGCGGTCGGCCAGGGACACCTCCCCCAGGCCCGTAGGTGCGTGGCGACCGTTCGCCGTACGTCCGAGAACTGCTCCGGATCCGCCCGGAGTTGGAGGACGACTTCGGGTGGAGATTGCGTCTTCATGCCCTCACAGTGAGTGACCGCTGGCTAGCCTGACCAGGACTGTGAGCTGCACACAACGAGGTGTGCGGGCGAGGGGGTGCCCTGTGCAGGACTGTGTCGACGGGTCGTCGAGCATGCGGATGTTCGGGGCGGTGGTGCGGGCTCTGCGCGAGGCGCGGGGCGGTTCGCGGGAGGACTTCGGGGCATACGTCGGGTATTCGGCGTCGCAGGTGGCGATGGTCGAGCGCGGCGCACGGATGCCGAGCGCGCGGTTCGTGGCGCGGGCGGGGGAGTTCTTGGAGGCGCGGGCGGCGGTGGAGGCGGCGGCGGAACATCTGGAGCGGAGCCCGCACCCGTCGTGGTTCGGGGAGTACGTGGAGCGGGAGGCCGAGGCTGTCAGCCTCAGCATGTACAACACGCACCTCGTCCACGGCCTTGTGCAGGCCGCGGACTACACGCGCGCTGTGCTCGACGCGCGATATCCCGTGCTGGAGAACGAGGAGATCGAACGCAGGCTGGAGGCCCGGATCTCGCGGCAGGCCTGTCCCGCTGTCCGGCGGTCTCCCTGGCCCTGGTGATCGAGGAGTGGGTTCTGAGGCGCCCTGTCGGTGGGCGGGCAGTCCACAAGGGCCAGTTGGAGTGGCTGCTGGAACTCGGCGCGAAGCGGAACGTGTCGGTTCAGGTCATGCCGGTGCTGTACGAGGCGCATGCTGGAGTTGATGGGCCGATGACGTTGTTGGAATCGCCGCAGCGGCAGTGGGTCGCCTGGCTTGAGGCTCAGGGCAACGGGCGCCTGGTCGATGATCGCGACGAGGTCAGCTTGCTGAGCGCACGCTATGGGGTCACAGGCCCTGACTCCAGGTGACTCCGCGACGCTGATCGAGCAGATGGCAGGGGAGCTATGAACGCCAACCGCGCATGGTTCAAGTCCAGTTACAGCGGAGCGGAGGGCGGCCAGTGCCTCGAAGCCGCCCTGGAATGGCGCAAGTCCAGCTACAGCGGAGCTGAAGGTGGCGAAAGCCTGGAGGTCGCCCGCGCCTCCGCCATCCACGTCCGCGACTCGAAGAACGCCGACCCCAACTCCGGCCCCACGCTCGCCATTTCGGCGGACAGTTGGACGACTTTCGTAAAGTTCGCCGCCGGATCCGCGCTACAGTAACCGCGTCATCACGCTCCGTGCGCAGCTGCGGAGCGGCCCCCAGCGGTGTTACCAGCACCAGTCTGAGGGCCTTCACCGACGAATGGATCAGAGGTCCATCGCGATGCTCAAGCATGCTATCCCGCCTGCCCGTTTCTTCTCCCAGGTTCCGAACGAGATCATCCGGAACCCGCGCCTGAACGGCACGGCCGTACGACTCCTCCTCTGGGCCCTGTCCCTGCCCGAGGGCTCCCGGGAAACCGTCCAGTCCCTCGGCGAGAAGATGCCGGAAGGCCGTCTGGCCGTACGCAGGGCCAGGCGGCAGCTGGAGGAGGAGGGCTACCTCCACACGCGCCGCAGGCAGGACCCGGAGACCGGCCGATGGACGACCCAAGTCCTCGCCTCCAACGTGCCGTTGACGTCACCCGAAGAGGCCGCCGCGGTCTTCGGCCCGAGTGACCAGGACCCGCCCGTCGGTGGTGCGACAGAGCAGGCGCTCGGCGCATACCCCTTGGGTGAAACCCCGAAGGACAACACCCCCAACCGTGGGGCGGCGTTCCTGGAACGCCTCGCCGACCGCGAGCCGACGCTGCGTCTGGGCGCCCGCGACGTCGAAAGCCTCGCGCCGCTCATCGACGGCGCACTGGCGACCGGTGTCACCGAAACCGACCTCCGCCGCTGCCTGACCACGGACCTGCCCCGCACACTCCGCTCCGCTGCCGCCCTCGTCCGGTACCGCCTGGAGAACCGGCCGCCTACGGCCGCATCGCCGCCACCCGTCGCGTACGAGCGCGTGGCTCCCCTCGGCGAATGCGCGGAGTGCCGCGACCCGCTGCCGCGAGGCGTCGGGAAGGGGATCTGCCGCCCGTGTGCCGGGCTGGTGGCGAAGCCGGCGTCGGCACCGGTGACCGCGCACGACCAGGGCCTGCGCGACGTGATCGCCCTGGCGAGGGCCGCCCTGCGCCCCGTCGATTAGCCGCTACAGGCTCTTCCCCGCCCGCCACCGCTGCGTGTCGTCGCCGGCGTGGAACTTGCGCTGGCCGAGGCGGAAGGAGCCGTCGTCGAGCGGGGTGAGCGCCGTCTTCCAGTCGGTGCCGGGGCGGATCGAGCCGTCGGCGTGCACGGAGAAGGCGAGGTTCGCGCCGTGGGTGTCGTCGGTGACGGCCGAGCAGTGCCAGAGGCCGATCGTGCGGTCGGTGTCGCCGCGGTTGTCCAGGCAGAAGTCGGGGTTGGCCGCGGACTGGACGACGCCGCGGGACGCGTCCACGCGCCACTGCTGGCTGCCCGTGCGGTCGCACTTCACGGCCACGGCGTCGTCGCCGTCCGCCACGGGGGTGCGGGAGACGTCGAGGCACAGGCCCGACGCCACGTGGACCACCTCCGCGTAGTCCTCGCCCGGCGGGCGGAAACGCGGCGGCTTCGGTTTGTGGGACGAGGAGGAGGACGAGGACGGGGTAGGGGAGGGCTTCGCGGGCGGTTTGGCCCGTGAGGGCGGCGGAACCGTGACCGTCTCCGTGCTGCGCGCGGTCGTCGTCGCCGTGGCGGTCGTCGTGGTCGTGGAGGTGGCGGTCGTCGTCGCCGTGACCGTCACCCGGACCGGCGGCGGCGTCGACGGTGTGGCGCCCATGCCCTGGCCCACCGCCGACAGGTCGGGGCGGCCCTCCGTCAGCGTCAGGATCAGCAGCGGTACGAGCGCCACGCCGACCGCCGCCGAGGCGAGCGCGAAGCCCATGGGGGTGGCGCGCACGGGCCTCTGGCGACGGGGGGCCTTGCGGCGGTCGGCCCGCGTCGGCGGCTTCGCGCGGTGGCGGCGCGGGGCGGGGCGCTGCGGCGCCGGGGCCGGAGTCGGGGCCGTGGCGGGTGCCTCGGTCAGTACGTAGTCCGTGCCGCCCCACGGCAGCAGGCCCTCCGCCAGCGCGCGGCGCGGGTCGTCCCGCAGGGCCGTCAGCTCCAGGTACGCGGCGGTGCAGCTCGGGCAGCGGGCGAGGTGCGCGTCCAGGTCGGCGGTGCCGCGCGGGCGGCCCGGTCTCGTGGCTCCCTCGATGAGCCGTCCGTAGGCCCGGCAGTGCGTGCCTTGCCGGGCGGCGAGGCAGGCGCCGCGCAGGGCATCGAGCGCCGCGCCCCGCGCCTGCGCCACGTCCCGCGTGGGCGCCCCGACGGCGAGGGCGACGGCCGCGTCGGGCTCCGCGTCCACCACGGAGTGCCAGAGCAGCGTCTGGGTGCGCGGCGGCAGCGTATGGAAGGCGGCGAGCAGCGCGGGCGCCCGGTGGGCCTCCGGAGCGCCGAGGGCGCCCAGGAGGCCGGGAGCGAGGCGCGCCCGGCGCTCGTCGGCCGCCCACGCGGCCGCGGTGCGGTGGACGAGCAGCAGCGCGTGATGGCGCCAGGAGCCGCGCGGCTCGGCCCCGCGCGCGACCTCGCGTGCGGCGCGGGCGAAGGCCTGCGCGCCCAACTGCCGCGCTGCGTCGAGGTCGTCCGTGCACACCCGCGCGTAGGCGAGGAGCGCGTGCCGGTGCCTGCCGCGCAGCTCGCCGAGCGCCGGGTACGCGGTCGCGGTGTCGGCCCGCAGCAGGGCGACGAGCCGGTGGTCGGGCGCCGTGGCATGGACGCCGCCGTTCGCAGACACCGTGTCCTCCTGTCACCGGGGCCCAGATGGGTGCTCATAGTGGTGCAGGGGAGGGGGTACGGAAAGGTGTTTCTCGCGGTAACCGGGCGCCGGGAAGCGGGAGTTGGCGCAAAAAACACCGAGGGGGCCGACCGTTCTCACGGTCGGCCCCCTCGACGTGACAGGGCGTTACGGGTGGTGCTGGTGTTACGGGTCCGAGCGATTACTCCTCGAGCGTCAGACCCTTGCGCAGGCGCACCAGCGTCCGCGACAGCAGTCGCGACACGTGCATCTGCGAGATGCCCAGTTCCTCACCGATCTCGGACTGCGTCATGTTGGCGACGAAGCGCAACGAGAGGATCTTGCGGTCGCGCGGGGGGAGATCGGCGATCAGCGGCTTCAGGGACTCGACGTACTCGATGCCCTCGAGTCCGTGGTCCTCGTAGCCGATCCGGTCCGCGAGCGCGCCCTCGGAGTCGTCCTCCTCGGGCTGGGCGTCGAGCGAGCTGGCAGTGTAGGCGTTGGACGCCGCCATGCCCTCGACGACCTCGTCCTTCGACAGGCCCAGGCGTTCGGCGAGCTCGCCCACCGTGGGGGCGCGATCGAGCTGCTGGGCGAGTTCGTCGCCCGCCTTGGCAAGGTCGAGACGGAGTTCCTGGAGGCGGCGCGGTACGCGCACGGACCAGGAGGTGTCACGGAAGAAGCGCTTGATCTCGCCGACGATGGTCGGCATCGCGAAGGTCGGGAACTCGACGCCGCGGCTCAGCTCGAACCGGTCGATCGCCTTGATCAGGCCGATGGTGCCGACCTGGATGATGTCCTCCATCGGCTCGCTGCGGGAGCGGAACCGGGAGGCCGCGAACTTGACCAGAGCCAGGTTCAGTTCGACCAGCGTGTTGCGGACATACGAATATTCGTGCGTGCCTTCTTCGAGGGACTCGAGTCGCTCGAAGAGGGTCTTGGAGAGGGCTCGGGCGTCGAGCGGACCCACCTCGTCGTACGGGGGGATCTCCGGGAGGCCTTCAAGGCCTTCAAGGCTCTCGGTCTCGACGTCGACATGAGTTTCCGGGGGGAGTGTCGACGTCGCCTGGTCAGTATGCGATTCGTCGAGCCGGGCTGACATGATGTCCTCCATGCGTTCTCGGCATATGGCTGCCGATGCCAATGCGTGCACTGCTTCTTAGTGCGGCGCCTCCAAAGCCGGCCGTGGTCGAATGTTGTCCTTACTAGGCCTACCCGTTTTCCACACCGGGCCGCAAGTGCGTATTGCGCCGAAATGTCCGAATTCTAGAGGTTGTTCGGGTGTCGATGCACAGCCAGAGGGCGTAGTGTTCGAGGGCGTCAATCGGCACGTCGAAGGCAGCGAGAGAGAGACGTCATGGACCGCGGGACAGTCGGCAGTGCGCATCGGGGCCGGCTTCTGGTCGAGGTGCGGCAAGAGGGCTCCAGTGCCGTCGTGACCCCGGCCGGTGAGTTGGATCACCATACGGCCGATCTGCTGCGCGACCCCCTGGATGAATGCCTCAACAAGGGACATTCCCGGCTGGTGATCGACTGTTCACGGCTCGAATTCTGCGATTCGACCGGGTTGAACGTGCTGCTCGGGGCCCGGCTCAAGGCCGAGGCGGCCGGTGGCGGAGTGCACCTCGCGGGCATGCAGCCGGTGGTTGCCAGGGTGTTCGAGATCACCGGAGCGGAGGCCGTCTTCACGGTGCACGCGTCGCTCGACGAGGCCCTCGCTCCCGACCCCTCCGGCGACTGACCGGAGCCGGGCGGCTGCGTGCAGTGGCCAACCACAGAAGTTACGCTCCAGTTGTCTCTGTGTGATCGAGGCGTTACCAGCGTCACAGGAGCCGTTCTGAACAAGTGGGTGTTTCCGTCGTTCCCTCGGGCAGGAGACCCCCCGAACACGACCACGACCCTGCGACTTCGACGACCCTCCGACTCCGATCCGCGACCCGGACTTCTTGGCCGGGCAGTGGGCACTCGGACCCTGAAGACCCTGAATCCTGAAGCTGAATTGGTGAATCGGTGAGGTGAAGTGCTGATGAGCACCACCCGGCCTTACTCGCCGGGCGACCACGGCCCCGAGTCCGGTGAAGTACCGGTCGTCGCGGGTGCGCGGGTCCGCAGGCTGAGCCTCAGCGGCGCGAGCGGAATCGTGCCGCTCGCCCGTGACTTCACCCGCGAAGCGCTGCACGCCTGGGACTGGCTGCCGGCGGCGACCGCGGACCGCCGGGCCGCGGCGGAGGACGTGCTGCTCGTCGTCTCCGAACTCGTCACGAACGCGTGCCTGCACGCGGAGGGGCCCGACGAGATCATCCTGTACTTCGGGGACTCCCCGGCCAACAAGGTGCTGCGCATCGAGGTGACGGACCGCGGGGCGGGCCAGCCCGCGCCCCGCAACCCGCACCGGGTCGGCCGCCCCGGCGGGCACGGCATGTTCATCGTCCAGCGCCTCTGCCTCGACTGGGGCGTCGTCCGCACCCCTGGCGTCACGGGCAAGGTCGTATGGGCGGAGGTCGGCGCCCCCGCGTAGCCGCCTCACGTGCGTATTCGAGAGCACGCCGGATCGACTTCGATCCGGCGTGCTCTTTGTCTTCCCTCGGCAAGGCCCCCGGCGTACCTTGAGCCACCCAGATCTGATGAACCGTCAGTAACCTTCGGTCTGAAGGGACTTCGAGGTGACGTACCGGACGTACCAAAAACGAACCGCCGCGTTCGCGCTCAGCGCGGCCCTGGCAGGCTCGGCGGTGCTGATGGCCGCCCCCACCGCCTCGGCCACGGTGCAGAACGTCAACTACCAGTGCAAGACGCCGATCGGGAACAAGGGAGCCGTCTCCCCGATCGACATGAAGAGCGCCAAGAGCGGCAGCGGCTACAAGATCACGATGTCCTTCCAGAAGGGCGTCTCCTCCAGCCCCGTCGAGCTCGGCAAGGGCGCCATGAAACCGAGCGCGGTGATCAAGGTGGGCGGCGCGGACAGCGGCCAGTTCACGGCCACCGGGCCGCCGAACGACAAGGCGATCCCCGCCAACACCCCGATCAAGATCAGTGACTTGACGGGCACGTACACCCCCAAGAAGAGCGGCAAGGTGAACTTCACCGCCGGCGTCCTCACCATCAAGGCGCTCGGCACGAACACCACCTGTACGCCGTCCAACAGTCCGAAGCCGTCGCTTGAGATGGACGTGAAGGGTGCGGCGGGCGGAGGCGGCGGGTCCGCCGACTCGGGCTCGTCGGCGTCGGCGCCGGGCGGCGGGGAGCTGCCGCAGACCGGGCCCGAGGACTCGGCGGTCGCGCTCGGCACGCTCGGGGGGACCGTGCTCCTGGCCGGGGCGGCGGGCGTGTTGTGGCTGACGCGGCGCAATCAGGCGGCGTCCCGTTAAGGGGGCGTGAGTCGCCGAGATGACGTTGCGCTCGTCTTTGGTTGGTGGGGTCTCGCGGGGTTGCGGTCGCGGGGCTCTGCCCCGGACCCCGCCGGCTCTCGTCGCAGTGCGGGGCTTGATTATGTGCTTCATCGCCGCTGCCGTGGCGCTCCTCGTAGGGGGCCCGGCGGCAGCAGCCCCCAGCTGGACCGTCGCGCCCTCCTCCTCCGCCGGTACCCGGCCCGCCGACGGCGACGGGCGGCCGTACATCTATGCCGAGGGGACGCCCGGGTCCGTCCTGGAGGACGAGGTGGCGGTGAGCAATCCGGGGGACAAGCCGCTGAAGGTCTCGTTGCGCGGGGCCGACGCCGACAACAAGGGCGACGGGTCGCTCGACGTCCGTAAGAAGGCGACCGACACCGGGGCCTGGATCCGGTTCGCCGAGGACACCGTGAAGATCCCGGCGCGCACCCGCGCCGAGGTCCCCTTCACGGTGTCCGTGCCCGCGGGCGCCACCCCCGGCGACCATCCGGGCGCGGTCGTGGCGCGGGCGGGCGGGCGCGACGCCGGGGTCAGCATCCACCTGCGGGTCAGCGGCCCCACGCTGTCCGCCCTCACGGTCGAGAACGTGCGGGTGGACAAGGGCTCCATCGCGTACGACGTGGTGAACCGCGGCAACACGACGCTGTCGCCGCGCCTCGCGGTGCGGGCCGACGGCGTGCTCGGCGCCGCGCTCGACAGGAGCCGGGATCTGCCGGTGCAGGTGCTGCCGGGGCGCAGGGTCGGCCTCAGCGAACCGTGGAAGGACGCGCCGGCGCTCGACGCCGTCGATGTGAAGGTGACGGTCACGGCGGGCGGCGGCGCCGCGGACTCGGCCACGGCGAGCGCCAGGTTCGTGCCGTGGACGGCGGTCGGCGGGATCCTCGCCGTGCTGGCGGGGGCGGGGTGCGCCGCCTATTGGTACCTGCGCCGCCGACCGCCCTCCTGGCCCGTGCCGCCGCACCTGGTCCGACTGCTCCGCCGACAAGGGAACGTAAGGAGTGCGCCATGAAACGCCGCCGCCGCAGCGCCTCGCGGCTGCTGACCGTCCTCGCCCTCGTGGGCGCCCTGCTCGCGGGGACCGCGCCCTGGGCGGCCACCGCGTCCGCCGCCGACAAGCCGTCCGTGAGCCTCTCCAAGTCCCAGGCGGGGACCGGGGGTTCGATCACTGTGAAGGGTGCGGGCTGGCGGCCCGACACGCTGCTGATGATGCTGATCTGCGGGCAGTCGAGCCCGTCGCGCGGCGTCGTCGGCGGCACCAACTCCTGCGCCAACTCCGAGGGGCGCGCGGTCACCACCGACGCCAAGGGGGCGTTCAGTAAATCGCTCCCGGTCGCCGAGCCGCCGAAGCCGTGTCCGTGCGTCGTCCATGTCGCCACGGTGACCGGGCAGAAGGCGCAGGCGGACGCGGTGTTCCAGGTGGCGGGGCATCCGGTGAAGGCGCTGCCGAGGTCCTCCGGGAGCGGGCGGCTGACCATGGTGGCCGACACCCGGCTCGAAGGGTCGAGCGGGCTGCTGACCTGGTTCGGCGCGCCGCCTTCGCGGTCCTTCTCCTTCACCGTGGGCAATGTCGGATCGACCCCGGTCAAGAACCCGGTCTTCCAAGTCGGCACCTCCCACGGCGTGTTCGCGCCGCAGTGGGAGGACCAGCAGTGGCGCGGCACGATCGATCCGGGGAAGAAGGAGCGGATCGAGCTGCCCGTCGAACTGACGGCGGGCGCGCACGGCGACTATCTCGTCTCGCTCAAGTACGGCGGGAAGGTGCTGGCCGAACAGCCTTGGGGCGTGGGCCGCCCCTGGGGCGTCACCCTCTTCTGGATCCTGCTCTGCGTCGTCGTGCCGGCCGCCGTCTTCCGGATCGGCATGGCGGTCGTGGACCGCGTACGACCGCACGACCGGCGCTCGTACGGCAAGGGGCCCAAGGGGCCCAAGGGGACGACGGGCGGGCGCACCGTGCGGCTGCCGAAGGTCCGGATGCCGCAGCAGAGGCCGAGGCAACCGGCACCCGCCGACGCGCCCACCGCGCCGACGAGCACGACACAGACCACGACCCTGCCCTGGTTCACCCCGGACACCGGACCCACCGGTCCTCCGGAGCGGCCCGCGGCCGGGCAACTCTCCGCACCGTCCGAGAACAGTCCGACGACGAAAGGAAATACGTGAGCACCCAACGGAGAGTGAGCGCGGCCGGTGTCGCCCTGATGCTCGGCGGGGCGGGCCTGCTGTTCGTGGCGACTCCCGCGCAGGCCGCCGACATCTCGTACAAGACGGAGTGCATTCCGCCCTCGATCTCCGGGCTCGACCCGGTGCAGGGCACCACGATCACCCAGATCACCGCGCCCGCCACCGCGAAGGTCGGCGACACGGTGAATGTGACCTGGAAGTTCGTCCAGGGCGCGTCGAAGAACCCGGACGTCCTCGACCTCAGCGAGAACACCGTCCAGCCCACCGGCACGCTCAAGGCGGCCGGGGCGCAGACCGGTGACATCGACATGCAGGGGCCGCGCGAGAACCCGGCGATCCCCAAGAACAGCCCGATGAAGCTGTCCACGATGACGGGCAAGCTGAAGCTGGAGAAGCCGGGGGAGGTGAAGCTGACGCCGGACAAGTACAACATCAACGTCAGCAAGCCGATGTCGACGGACACCAAGTGCTCCCCGAAGGAGGCCGTGGACCCGGGCGCGGTCATCAAGGTCCTTGAAGGGGCCGGGGGTTCGGGCGGTTCTTCGAGTGGTTCTGGAGGCGCGATCGGCGGCCTGCCGGGCACGTCGTCTGGCGGCTCGTCGAGCTCGGGCGGCGGGACATCCTCGGGCGGTTCCAGCACCTCAGGTGGCTCTACGAGTGGTGGCGGCGACAGCGGCGGCCAGAGCGACTTCACCGGCAAGGAGGTCAGCGTCCCCTACTCCTGCAAGACGCCCATCGGCGACAAGAGCGCCACGTCCCCGGTGCAGATCAACGCGAAGAAGGACGGCGGGAACTTCGGCCTCACGGTGAAGTTCAAGAAGTCCGTGATGGACAGCCCCGCCGACATCCCGGCCGACTCGGTGAAACCGTCGATGGAGGTGAAGCTGGGCGGCTCCGACAAGGGCACCGTCCCCGTCGAGGGCCCGACCAACAAGAAGCCCTTCAAGTCCGGCGACCCGATCGAGATCCCTGACCTCACTGGTACGTACAAGCCGGGCGCCGACGGCAAGTCGACGCTCTCGCCCGGTGTCCTCACGGTGAAGGCCCTGGGCACGACCACCACCTGCACGCCGAACAAGGCCCCGGTCTCCCTGGAGCTCGACACGTCGAAGCAGGCGGGCGGCGCGGCGGGCGGCACGGGTTCCGAGGGCGGCTCGGCGGGCGGCGGCGGCGCCGGCTCGGCGGCCGCGGGCGGCGGCGGCCTCGCCGAAACCGGCTCCTCCAACGACGGCGCCCTCCGCGCCCTCGGCCTGGCGGCCGGCACGGTGATCCTCCTGGGCGGCGCGGTGTTCACGTTCCTGCCGCGCGCACGGAGGGTGGTCCGCAGGTAACCGGAGACCAGCAGGAACGGGGCTTGTTGGCAATTCGCGAACGTGAAAGCGTTGGCGGCTCACAAGAAACACCCCGGAGGGGACCTTGACCACGGTCCGCAACCCTCCGGGGCCTGCTGAAGGAAAAGGCACATGCAAGTGCAAGGCGTCGGCCAAGTTGGTGTGGGGGACCGCCCAGTCCACCTCCAGCTGCAAGAAGTCGAAGAGCGGCAAGAAGGTCACCAAGCACCGCGCCAAGATCAAGTGCGCGATGATGCGGGGGCAGGGCAATCAGCACGACATCTACTGGACCGGTTACGGCCCGTGGAAGAAGGCGGGCACCAAGTCCACCGTGAAGTGCCCGATCCGCTCGTCCCTCGCCGGTTACGGGCAGCAGGTCAAGTAGCCCCGACACAGCGAAGCGTCGCCGTGCCCTTTCGGGTGCGGCGGCGCTTGCTTTGCAGGTGCGGTGGGGCTAGTTGACGCTGCCCATGAGTTCCTTGACCTTCTTGCGGTACATCCAGAAGGCGAAGCCCGCGAGGATCGCGAGGCCGGCCTCGCCGGCGACCGCGCCTGTGGTGTTGAGGTTGACGCCGGCGGTCGAGAGCAGGCCGGTGACGGAGTCGCCCGCGGTGACCGCGAGGAACCAGACACCCATCATCTGCGAGCCGTACTTGGCCGGGGCCATCTTGGTCGTGACCGAGAGGCCGACCGGGGAGAGGCACAGCTCACCGATGGTCTGGATGAAGTAGATCGACACCAGCCACATCGGGGAGACCTTGCCGCCGTTGTTGGCGGTGTCGATCAGCGGGATGAGGAAGACGACGAAGGAGATGCCGATCAGCACGAGGCCCGAGCCGAACTTGACCGCGGTGCTCGGCTCCTTGCCGCGCTTGTTCAGCCACAGCCAGGCGGACGCGACCACGGGGGCGATCGCCATGATGAAGATCGGGTTCAGCGACTGGTACCAGGAGGTCGGGAAGTCGAAGCCCAGCAGGTGGTTCGTCGTCGAGTTCTCACCGAAGATCGACAGCGTCGAGCCGTTCTGGTCGTAGATCATCCAGAAGATGGCGGCGACGACGAAGAACCAGATGTAGCCGGAGAGCTTGGACTGCTCGTCGTTCGACAGCTCCTTGTCGCGCTTCATGCGGACCAGGACGGCGACCGGGATGATCAGACCGATCAGAGTCAGCGGCACGAGGACCCAGTTGAGGGTGTACGTACCGGTGGCGACGACGATCACGTAGAAGACGGCGGCGACGGCGGCCCAGATCAGGGACGTGCGCAGAGACTTGGCCTTCTCCTCGGCCGTCGCGGGCTTCACCACGACGTCGCTCTCGCTGCTGAGGTGGCGCGTACCGAGCAGGAACTGGGCCAGGCCCAGGGCCATGCCGACCGCGGCGAGACCGAAGCCGAGGTGCCAGCCGACGTTCTCACCGACGGTGCCGATGGTCAGCGGCGCGAGGAAGGCACCCAGGTTGATGCCGATGTAGAAGACGGTGAAGCCACTGTCGCGGCGCGGGTCCTCGGGGCCGTCGTAGAGGTGGCCGACCATCGTGGAGATGTTGGCCTTGAGGAGACCGGAACCGAGCGCCACGAGCGCGAGGCCCGCGAAGAACGTGCCCGAGCCGGGCAGCGCCAGCGTGATGTGGCCGAGGATCACGATGCCCGCGCCGTAGGCCACCGTCTTGCGGGGGCCCCAGAAGCGGTCCGCGAACCAGCCGCCCGGTTGGGCGAGCAGGTAGACCATGGACATGTAGACCGAGTAGATCGCCGTCGCCGTGGCCGGGTCCATGTGGAGGCCGCCGGGGGCAATCAGATACAGCGGGAGCAGGGCCTTCATGCCGTAGAAGCTGAAACGCTCCCACATCTCGGTCATGAAGAGAGTGGCCAGTCCGCGGGGGTGGCCGAAGAAGGTCTTCTGCGAGCCGGGGGTGCCGGCCGAGTCCTTCGTCAGGCTGGACGCCATGGTCGATCCTCGTGGGGTGTCGGGACGCGCCTCGCGGCAGCGAGTACGCGCCCGGTGGGGCGGCCGGCACCGGAGTCCTACCGTCCTCCCCACGCCCTGAGGGGATGTGTCCGCACGAGATTGTCGTGCGGGACGAGGTACGGCGGACCCGAGATCCACACCCGGCGCGCATCCTCACGTGCGGGGCCCGGCCACAGGTCATTCCTAAAAGGCTGACGGAAGTCAGCTCACACAAGAAAGGGACCTTGGGTGCGCAGTGCGCTCCAAAGGTCCCCCAGTAGTGCATCAGGCGTTGAATCACCTTACGAACGACTCAGTGGCATATGGAAGGACTTGAGAGATGGATCACAGGCCTTCACGGAACCGCCCGCACTGTTTCAAAGGTGTTCCCCACGATGACACCCCGACACCACAGGGCGCGAACCCGGAAGCAAAAATTCCGTTAACCGGGAGGCGCCGCAGTGGTCGATCACCCCACGGGCGTCGTCCGCCGCGGACTACCATCGCTTCATGACCCGTGTACTGCTCGCCGAGGACGACGCGTCCATCTCGGAGCCGCTGGCCCGTGCCCTGCGCCGGGAGGGTTACGAGGTGGAAGTGCGCGAGGACGGCCCCACCGCCCTCGACGCCGGACTGCAGGGGAGCATCGACCTCGTCGTGCTCGACCTCGGACTGCCGGGGATGGACGGCCTGGAGGTTGCCCGCCGGATGCGCGCCGAGGGGCACACGGTGCCGGTGCTGATCCTCACCGCCCGCGCGGACGAGGTGGACACGGTCGTCGGCCTCGACGCCGGCGCCGACGACTACGTGACCAAGCCCTTCCGCCTCGCCGAGCTGCTCGCCCGGGTCCGGGCCCTGCTCCGGCGCGGCGCCACCGAGCCCGTCCAGGCCCCGGCCACGCACGGCGTCCGGATCGACGTCGAGTCGCACCGCGCGTGGATGGGCGAGGAGGAACTCCAGCTCACGGCCAAGGAGTTCGACCTCCTGCGGGTCCTCGTCCGGGACGCGGGCCGCGTGGTCACCCGCGACCAGCTGATGCGCGAGGTCTGGGACACGACGTGGTGGTCGTCGACCAAGACCCTCGACATGCACATCTCCTGGCTCCGCAAGAAGCTCGGCGACGACGCGGCGAACCCGCGCTACATCGCGACGGTGCGGGGCGTGGGCTTCCGCTTCGAGAAGAGCTAGAGGTCACCCGCACGGGGCTCCGCCCCGGACCCCGCTGCTCAATCGCCGCAGGGGCTTGAAATACCGACATCTGCCGGGCTTGCCCCATCAAGCTTCGCCGGGCTTGCTCCATCAAGCCCCGCCGGCGATTGAGGCGCGGGGTCCGGGGCGGAGCCCCGTGGCCGTAACGCCGGTACGGGGCACCAATCCGGGACACTGAGACCTATGCGCCGCCGACTGATCAACTCCACCCTCGCCGTGGTCCTGGTAGTGATCGCCGTCTTCGGCGTCTCCCTGGTCATCGTGGAGACCCGAACCATCACCAACAGCGCCCAGGAACGCGTGGAGTCCGAGGCCGTCCGCCTCGCCTCCATCGTGGACAGCAGAATCCTCGGCGAGGAACGGATCACCGGCAGCATCCTCCAGGACCAGGTCGCCGGGGACCGCTACGCCGAGATCGACATGCCGGGCCGCCGCCCGCTCACCATCGGCACCCAGCCCGTCGGCGACGTCATCTCCTACACGGCCAAGGGCGAACAGGGCGAGGAGGTCACCGTCCAGGAGGCCAAGTCGGCCGTCACCACGGAGGTCGGCCGCACGCTCCTGATCATCGCGGGCGTCGCCCTGCTCGCCATTGTCGCCGCCGTGCTGCTCGCCGTACGCCAGGCGAACCGCCTCGCCTCGCCGCTCACCGACCTCGCCTCCACGGCCGAGCGCCTCGGATCGGGCGACCCGCGGCCCCGGCACAAGCGCTACGGCGTCCCCGAGCTGGACCGCGTCGCCGACGTCCTCGACGGTTCCGCGGAGCGCATCGCCCGCATGCTGACGGCCGAGCGGCGGCTGGCCGCCGACGCCTCGCACCAGCTGCGTACGCCCCTCACGGCGCTCTCCATGCGCCTGGAGGAGATCACCATGACCGAGGACCTCGACGAGGTGAAGGAGGAGGCGACGATCGCGCTCGCGCAGGTCGAGCGGCTCACCGACGTCGTCGAGCGGCTGCTCACCAACTCCCGCGACCCGCGCACCGGCTCCGCCGTCCCCTTCGACCTGGACGAAGTGCTCAAGCAGCAGATCGAGGAGTGGCGGCCCGCCTACCGCAGCGTCGGCCGCGCCATCGTCTCCTCCGGCAAGCGACACCTCATGGCCGTCGGCACCCCCGGTGCGGTGGCCCAGGTGCTCGCCGCGCTGATCGAGAACTCCCTGATGCACGGCGGCGGCACGGTCGCCCTGCGGACCCGGGTCACCGGCAACCAGGCCATCGTCGAGGTCACCGACGAGGGGCCCGGCGTCCCGGCGGAGCTGGGCTCACGGATCTTCGAGCGGACCATCAGCGGCCGCAATTCCACGGGCATCGGCCTCGCCGTCGCCCGCGACCTCGCGGAGGCCGACGGGGGCCGCCTCGAAATGCTCCAGGGCAGCCCGCCGGTCTTCGGCCTGTTCCTCTCCCGTACGCCGCTGAAGAAGACGGCCGACGGCGACGAGGAAGACATGATCAGGTGACGCGCCACCACCCGGTGGGACCGTCCTTAGCGGCTGCGGACCGGCGGAGGCGGCGCGGGCTGCGAGTCACCGAGGAACGATTCCGCGCTGGCGACGGCCTCCCGCGCGGGCAGCGTCCGGAACACCCACGTCCGGTACGACCAGAAACGGAACAGGGTCGCGAGGCCCATGCCGAGGAACTTGAAGACGTTGCTCTGCAGCGGGCTGTTCCAGCCGAACCCGTACGTCGCCGCGTACAGGACCCCGTTCTCGATGACCAGGCCCGCCGCGCTGAACAGCAGGAACAGCGTGAGTTCCTTGGTGCGGCCGCTCTTGTCGCGGTCGCGGTACGTGAAGTAGCGGAACCCCACGTAATTGAAGGCGATGGCGACGACCGTCGCGATCACGCTGGCCCGCACCACCTGGAGGTCGGTGCCGTGCCGCATGAGGTTGAAGACGGCGAAGTTCACGAAGACGCCCAGGGCGCCGACGACACCGAACTTCGCGACCTCACGGGCCATGCCCGCGAGCCGCTGTCGCAGTGCCCCGATCCGGCCGGTACGTCCCGTGTTCCCCATGTGGTCGCCTCAGCCCCCGTCGTCTTCTGATCCGGGCCGGTCGTCCGGTCCGTCCGGTCATGACCGACCCAGCCATGCTAACCGGGGGGCCTCCCGGACGTCGGTGGACGGCGAGCCTTGTCCTTTCCTACAGGAAGAGGCGGGTACGGGATCCGGTCAAATGGCCGATACCCTGGTCCGGTGACGTTCCCCGTAGTCGGCATGGTCGGCGGTGGACAGCTCGCTCGTATGACACACGAGGCAGGCATCCCGCTCGGCATCAGGTTCAAGCTCCTCAGTGACACTCCGCAGGACTCCGCGGCGCAGGTCGTCGGCGATGTCGTCGTCGGCGACTACCGCGACCTGGACACGCTGCGCGAGTTCGCGCGCGGCTGCGACGTGATCACCTTCGATCACGAGCACGTACCGACAGAGCACCTACGCGCCCTGGAAGCGGACGGCATCCCCGTCCGGCCGGGGCCCGACGCGCTGCTGTACGCCCAGGACAAGGGCGAGATGCGCGCGAAGCTCACGTCGCTCGACGTGCCGTGCCCGCGCCACCGGATCGTGAAGGACCCGGCCGACGTGGCCGCGTTCGCCGAGGAGGGCGAGGGCTTCCCCGTCATCCTCAAGACGGTGCGCGGCGGCTACGACGGCAAGGGCGTCTGGTTCGTCCGCTCCGAGGCCGACGCCGCGGACCCGTTCAAGGCGGGCGTCCCCGTCCTCGCCGAGGAGAAGGTCGACTTCGTACGGGAGCTCGCGGCCAACGTCGTGCGCTCCCCGCACGGCCAGGCCGTCGCCTACCCCGTCGTCGAGTCCCAGCAGGTCGACGGCGTCTGCGACACGGTGATCGCGCCCGCGCCCGAGCTGGACGAGTCGCTCGCAGGCGAGGCGCAGGAACTGGCGCTGCGCGTCGCGCAGGAACTCGGCGTGGTCGGCCACCTCGCGGTCGAGCTCTTCGAGACCCGCGACGGCCGCATCCTGGTCAACGAACTGGCGATGCGCCCGCACAACTCCGGCCACTGGACGCAGGACGGGGCGATCACGTCCCAGTTCGCGAACCACGTCCGCGCCGTCCTCGACCTGCCGCTCGGCGACCCGCGCCCGCGCGCGACCTGGACGGTCATGTGCAATGTCCTCGGCGGCGACTACCCGGACATGTACAGCGCGTATCTGCACTGCATGGCCCGCGATCCGCAGCTGAAGATCCACATGTACGGCAAGGACGTGAAGCCCGGCCGTAAGGTCGGCCACGTCAACACCTACGGCGACGACCTGGACGACGTGCTGGAGCGCGCCCGTCACGCAGCCGGCTACCTGAGAGGCACGATCACCGAATGAGCAGCGCCGCAGTGGGACCCGTCGTCGGGATCGTCATGGGCTCGGACTCCGACTGGCCCGTCATGGAGGCCGCGGCCAAGGCCCTCGACGAGTTCGAGATCCCCTACGAGGTCGACGTCGTCTCCGCGCACCGGATGCCGCACGAGATGATCGCGTACGGGGAGCAGGCCGCCGGGCGCGGCCTCAAGGCGATCATCGCGGGCGCGGGCGGCGCGGCCCACCTGCCCGGCATGCTGGCGTCCGTGACGCCGCTGCCGGTGATCGGCGTGCCGGTCCCGCTCAAGTACCTCGACGGCATGGACTCCTTGCTCTCCATCGTGCAGATGCCGGCCGGCGTCCCCGTCGCGACGGTGTCCGTCGGCGGCGCCCGGAACGCGGGGCTGCTCGCGGCCCGCATGCTCGCCGCGCACGACGAGGAACTCCTCGGCCGCATGAAGGACTTCCAGCAGGACCTGAACGACCAGGCGACCGAGAAGGGCAAGCGGCTGCGGGCCAAGGTCGAGGGCTCGGGCACGGGCTTCGGCTTCGGGAAGTGAGCGGCATGACGGACGCGTTGGAGCAGGCCCGGGCGGTCCTCGCCGAGTTCCCCGTCGTCGACGGGCACAACGACCTGCCGTGGGCGCTGCGCGAGCAGGTCACGTACGACATCGACGCGCGCGACATTGCCACCGACCAGAGCGCCCATCTCCACACGGACCTGGCGCGGTTGCGGGCCGGCGGCGTCGGCGCCCAGTTCTGGTCGGTGTACGTCCGTACGGACCTGTCCGGCGACGCGGCGGTGTCCGCCACGCTCGAACAGATCGACTGCGTCGACCAGTTGATCGCCCGGTACGCGGGTGAGCTGCGGGAGGCGCGCACCGCCGCGGACATGGAGGCCGCGCGCCGCGAAGGCCGGATCGCGTCGCTCAAGGGCGCCGAGGGCGGCCACTCCATCAACAACTCCCTCGCCACGCTGCGGGCGTTGTACGCGCTGGGCGTGCGCTACATGACGCTCACGCACAACGACAACATCGCCTGGGCGGACTCGGCGACGGACGAGCCCGGCGTCGGCGGGCTCTCCGCGTTCGGCCGCGAGGTCGTCCGCGAGATGAACCGCGAGGGCATGCTGGTCGACCTCTCGCACGTCGCGGCGACGACGATGCGCGCGGCGCTGGACGTGTCGGCCGCGCCGGTGATCTTCTCGCACTCCTCCGCCCGCGCGGTGTGCGACCACCCGCGCAACATCCCGGACGACGTACTGGAGCGGCTGCCGGGGAACGGTGGGGTCGCGATGGCCACGTTCGTCCCGAAGTTCGTCCTGCAGGCGGCGGTCGACTGGACGTCGGCGGCGGACGAGAATTTGAGGGCCCACGGCTTCCACCACCTGGACACGTCCCCGGAGGCGATGAAGCTGCACCGTGCCTTCGAGGAGGCGCGGCCGCGGCCGGTCGCCACGGTCTCGACGGTCGCGGACCACCTCGACCACATGCGCGAGGTCGCGGGCGTCGACCACATCGGGATCGGCGGCGACTACGACGGCACGGCGTTCACGCCGGACGGCCTGGACGACGTCTCGGGCTACCCGAACCTCATCGCCGAGCTGCTCGACCGCGGCTGGTCCCGCACCGACCTCGCCAAGCTGACCTGGCACAACGCGGTCCGCGCCCTCGCCGACGCGGAATCGGTCGCCACCGACCTCCGCGCCCGCCGGGGGCCCTCCAACGCGACGCTGTCCCAGCTGGACGGGTAGGGGGGCTCGGACCGGGCGGGGCGTGACGGTCGGGCGGCCGGGTGGTTGGGCGGCCGGGTGACCGGGTGACCGGGTGACCGGGCGGCTGGGTGGCCGGGCGGGTGCAGGGTGCCGGGGTTGCGGGGGCTCCCGGCTAGATCCCACCCACCCGGGCTGCGGGGGCTGTTGGCGGGTTCGGGAGTCGGCGGTTTCGGGGCTGGACGGGTTGCTTCGGGTGGCCGTGGGGTCGGGGCCCGACGGGTTGCTTCGAGTGGGCCGTGGGTTCGGGTGGTGCAAACGGAGGCTCACCGAGTGGCGCGCTTCCCCGCCCGGCCCCGGCTCCTCACGTAGGGCCTTCCCCCCCCCGCCTAGCGCCACCCTCTCCCGCCTGGCTCCCCTCCCTCGCTTGGCTTCCTCCGCCTAGATCCCACCCACCCGCCCCCTCCGGGGGCTTCGGCCCACCGGGGCCCGGCACGTCACCGGCGACGACCGGTACGGCTCGAGGCACCCCGCTGGCCACCGCTTCCCCTGTCGTAGCGGTCGACCGCTACCGCCTTGGGCAATCTGCCGCCTGGGGCGGCAGGGTGGGCAAGGCGGCCCCCGGTGCCGCGTATCGGGGGCGGTTGGCGTCGACTCCGTCTGCTGTTTCGGTCTCGGGGCCGCGTGGCCGGTACGTGTGGGGGAGATGTCGGTGCGGCCCCTGGGCCCCGGTGGGCCGACGCCCCCGGAGGGGGCGGGTGGTGGGAGATGGGCGAGGGATCGGCGTGGTTGGCGCGGCGTCCGGTGCCGCGTAGGGAGGCGCATGGGGCGAGCCCCGGCAGGCGGCCCCGGTGCCGCGTATCGGGGGCGGTTGGCGTCGACCCCGTCTGCTGTTTCGGTCTCGGGGCCGCGTGGCCGGTACGTGTGGGGGAGATGTCGGTGCGGCCCCTGGGCCCCGGTGGGCCGACGCCCCCGGAGC